>JACDBJ010000422.1 GCA_013695005.1 Pseudonocardiales bacterium | reverse complement strand
GAGCAGGGGTAGAGGATGGGGCTCGTGAGCCTCGACGAGAACCTCCTTGGCATCCCCGCGACCCGCCTGCCGGACGACGCCGCCCCACGGGAGGCGCTCGAATCCGGCACGCCGCCGGAGCAGGTCGCGGCGGCGCACCCCGCCTCCAGTCTGCCGTGGGCCGCGATGGCCGAGCGTGCCCTGGACGCCGGTCGGCCCGTGGAGGCGTACGCCTACGCCCGCACCGGCTACCACCGCGGGCTGGACAAGCTGCGCAAGTCCGGCTGGAAGGGCGCCGGGCCGATCCCGTGGGAGCACGAGGCGAACCGCGGCTTCCTGCGCGCGCTCGCCGCGCTGGCCCGGGCCGCGGACGCCATCGGCGAGATGGACGAGGCCGACCGCTGCGAGCAGTTCCTCGCCGACTCCGACCCGGAGGCGGCCACCGTTCTCGGCCTGCGCTGAGCCGTTCAGCTTGCCTTCGACGGCGCCGTGAGCTGCGAGACGCGTTGCGGGCTGATCCCGAGCAGTGCCGCGACGTCCCGCACCGACAGGCCACGACCAACAAGGAGGGCCGCCGCCTCGGCGGTGCGAGCAGCCGCTAGCGCAGCGGTGCTCTCGGCCCGTGCCCGGAGAGCTCGGATCTCCGCTGCGGTCGTGTCCACGTCGCCATCCCCGGTGCGGTACTCGTAGGACAGCAGCAGCGCCGGCATGTCCTCATCCGGACGGTCTGCGGCCATCACCACGACTTCGCGGACGGCCTGGTCCAGCGCCGGCAACGTCCGCGCGTAGGTGTGCGCGCCTTCCAGATCTGGGACCTCGGCTAGCCACGCGCCGTCCTCCCGGGTCACCACGACCTGATAGACCGTCGTCTCCGCACTCATCGAAGCCATCCCTTCCCGAGTGCCGGCTCCAGGTCGCGCTCGATCGCACGCAGTGTCCCGGTCGGAATGTCGCCCGGATGTTGGGCCACCGTCGTGAAGGCCCGCGTCTCCTCGCCGGACGACGCGTCCGTGTAGACCACCACATAACGACGGTGCGAGCCCGTCTGTCGAACGACGACACCTCCACGACGCTCGATCCGGCGATTGACCTCCCGCGCACGCACAAGGGTATGTCTAGCGGTTAGACAAATCAACTGTCAACCGGCTAGACAGCAGGTAGCGCTGCTCCCGGGATGCTCAGGGTGGCCCGGGCCGCCAGTCGGTACAGCGCGGCCGCCGCCTCCCGGTCACCAGCCATCTCCAACAGGTGCGCACGGACGGCGTGCAGCCGGTGGTGCCGGTGAGCGCGGGGTCGGCCTCGGCCGCGGCGAGCTGCTCCAGCCCGCCGGGGGCGCCACGCACCATCGCGACGGTCACGATCCGGTTGAGCGTGACCAACGGCCCCGGCGCGAGGTGCTGCAGCAGCTGGTAGAGCCCGAGGGCGCGCGGAGTATTCGCCGGCACCCCCGTAGGCGGCGGCTGGTCGGCTGTTCGACCACCACCCCGCGGGCCACACCTCAGCCGCTGACGAGCAGTGGGATGGTCAACGCGATCAGCACGGTCAGCCCCCAAAGCGCTGGCGCCGAGCTGAGGGCCTGTTCGCGCCGGGCGATGACCCGATCCGTCTCGGCCTGGTTGCGGCTGACCCACCAGGGGTTCGTGCGGGCTTCGAGCAGGTAGTAGACAGCGCCGAGCGCCGCGCCGTAGGCGAGGTGCCCGACCAACGCGGGGAACGTGAGTGCGATCGACGCCGGGGTCCACTGCGGAGTGACCCCGCTGAGGATGGGCAGCAGCGTCAGGGGGCCCATCACCCACCAGAAGAACCCGTAGGAAACCCCCCAACCGATGCCTGACACGACGTCGAAGCTGCTGCGCCGGAAGACCACGGCATACGTCACGCCGACGATCTGGGCGATCACCAGGTGCACGATCAGGCCCGTCGCGACAATCCGGGAACCGGTGATCTCCGCGATGTCCGGCAGCCCGTCGACGGCCACCAGAACGACGGTGAACACCAGCCCGCCGGCCAGGCCGGCCAGTGCGCCCCTGCCGACCGCACGCAGGCCTCGCCCGCCAGGAGCCTCCCGCTGGAACATCCGGACGTCGTCGACGAACAGGGCCCTCGCCAGCGCGCCGAGCCAGCCGAAGACCACCGCGATGCCGGCGCCGACCAGTACCAGCGGCGGCAGGCGGCCGATTGCCACGGCCGCCGACTCCAGAGACCAGCCCAGGGATCGGTCTCGCAGCAGCGGAATCACGGTGAGCTCGGCTAGCACCCAGAGGATGAAGCCGTAGGCCGCGCCGCGCACGAGCGCCGGTCCGGTGCGCTCGTGTTGGATGCCGAAGAGCAGCGGGTACCCGGCGCCGGCGGCCACCGCCAGCACCGCCACCCCGCCGAGGTCGGCCCCGGCCATGACGCCCACGACCAGGGACAGCGCACCGGCCACGATGACCCCGGCAGCCGCCCCGCGCAGCAGTGCACCGAACCGGGGCCGCGCAGGTCGGACCGCCCCGCGACGGATCGCGACGAACACCGCCGCGGTCACGCCGCCGTAGAACAGGTGCCCGACCAGGCTGGGGAACAGCTGGCGGGCGCCTTCCAGATCCCACGCCAGTGGCTGCCCGGTGAGGATCGGCAGCAGGGTCTGTGGCCCGAGAAACCACCAGAACGCTCCGTACGCCAGGCCCCAGAACAGGGTCTCGCTGGCGCGCACCTGCTGGTGGGCGACGAGCAGCCCGAACCCCGCACCGACCAGGGCGGCGATCATCATGTGCACGACGAACCCGACGACCGGCGAGTCGCTGCGGGCGATCTGCGCGACGTTGGGCAGCGACCCGAGCAGAGCCATCGCTGCGCCGAAGACCACACCGCCGGCGAGCCCGGCGACTGCTCCGGGCGCCGCGTCGTGGCGCATCGAGTCGCGGATGCTCATCGAGCCCGAGGTCCCGGTTCCGGCCGCGGGGCCCCCGCCGTCGGCGTGGGGTCGGTGATCACGATGTCGCGGGGGAACGCCAGGTCCAGCAGCCAGTCCAGCAACACCCGGACCCGCTTCTCGGCTCCGGGGAGCTTGGCCAGGTAGATGCCGCGCCACAGCACCCATGCGGTGAGGCCGGAGAACCGGCGGCCGCGGATCTCCGCCGCGGCGGAGTGGTGCCCGAGGGCGACCAGCACGCCGATCGTGCTGAAGCGGAAGGGCGTCGGCGTCCGTCCGGCGAGCACCGCCGTGACGTTGTCGGCGACGACCTTGCCCTGCCGCAACGCGTGTTGGGCGGTGGGTGGGTAGGCCGCGCCGTCGTTGTCCGGGTCCGGGATGTGTGCGCAGTCCCCGACCGCCCACACCCCGTCCAGCCCGACGGCCCGCAGCGTGCCGTCCGTGGTCAGCGCCCCGCCGCGGGCGTGCTCGCCACCGATCCGCTCCACGAGCGGGCTGGGTCGGTTGCCGGCCGTCCAGACGAAGGTGCGGGTCTGGATCTGCTCACCGCTGGTCAGTGACACCTCGCCGGCGTCCGCGCCGGCGACCCGAACCCCGAGGCGGAACTCGATCCCGCGCGCGGTGAGCCGGCTCAGCGCGTAGTCACCCAGCTCGGCGGACAGCTCCGGCAGGATTCGCGCTCCGGAGTGGACGAGCACGAACCTCGGCTCGGTGGCCGCGATGCCGGGGTAGAAGTGCGACACACCGTGTACGAGGTCGAACAGCTCGGCGACGATCTCGGTGCCGGCGAAGCCGCCGCCGGCGACGACGAAGGTCAGCAGCCAGCTGCGTTCCTCGCCAGGCGCCATGCGGTCGGCGCGTTCGAGGGTGGTCAGGACGTGGTTGCGCAGCCGAGTGGCGTCGCCGAGGCTCTTGAGCGTGAACGCGTTGTCCTCGACACCGGGCAACCCGAGGAACCGCGGGACCGATCCGACGGCGAGCACCAGCTGGTCGTAGCCGACGATCTGCTCGTCGATGCCGGTGAGCAGGCGGACGGTGCGGGCGTCGGTGTCGACCTCGGTGACGGTCCCCTGCCGGAAGCGGGTGTGCCCTGCCGCGGCGCGGACCGGTGCGCTGATGTGGGCCGGTTCGAGCGCGCCCGAGGCGGCCTCGGCCAGCATCGGGGTGAACAGCAGGAAGTTCGACTCGCTGATCAGCGTCACGTCGGGTGATCCGGGCCGCGATGCGTGACGCTCGAACCGCTGGGCGGCACCGACCCCCGCGAAGCCGCCGCCGACGATGAGTACCCGCGGGGGCCGCGGTGTCACGTCGTCCCACACCGATCGCGACCAATCGGCCCGCACGGCGAGCAGCCCGGACAGCAGGACCGCGGTCAGCCCGCCGTGTAGCAGGTCGGCGACCAGCTCCCGGTAGGTTCGAGCGGCGGCGTCGATGGACCAGGTGGGCACCTGCCCAGCCAGCACCGGCTCCACCGTGAGCGACCAGACCAGCCAGCCGAGCAGGCCCACCAGGACGCCTCCGGCCGCGGCGGCCGCCAGCCCTCGTGGGCGCCGCCCGACGACGAGACCGATCACCGCCCCGGCGGTCAGGATGTAACCCAGGTACAACAGCCAGGCCGGCACGGCGCCTGCGCCGGGTCCGCTGAGCATGCCCTGGTAGGTCAGTAGGAACCCGACCGGGACGCCGCCGGCCAGACCGACCGCGGCGCCCTCCAGCGCGCTGCGGGCGAGATGGGGGTGGACGCTCGCTGCGCCCGGTAGCGCCGCCGGTTCGAGCCGGTGTCGCTGTGGTGGACGGTCAGCAGGTGGCGGGGGCGTCGACGCCACGATTCCACCCCCTCCGGCCAGCCGAGCTGGACGATAGCCCGCTGCGGGGCAGTCGACGCCACCGCCGACGGTGCCGTCATCGGGACGTAATGCCGGGTGTGGGTGCCAGAAACTCTGCCACCTCATGCGACCTGGTGATATTCGTGGACTAGTCCGCCAAGCCGGTCGAGTGGTCGGATGTTGTGGAGCTCGGTTGTGGTGTGGTGTGGGAGTGTTCGTAGGGGAGCTGCCTGGCCGAGCGCGCGGTGCGGGCGGTGTTTGTTGTAGTGGC
>JACDBJ010000413.1 GCA_013695005.1 Pseudonocardiales bacterium | reverse complement strand
CCGCAGCAGGTGGCGCACCACCGCGGCGAGGTCGGCATCGCCGCCGGCGACCACCACCCTCGCCGGGTCGTGGTCCGCCAGCACCTCACCCACCGCGTCGTCATCGGGCCGGGCCGGCAGGTCGACGTGCGCAAGCCCGGGCGGTGCGCCAGCGCCGCCGCACGCCAGCACGATCAGCCCGTCCACGCGCGGGAGTCTCACACGACCGTGCTCGACCCGGCTGGATGAGCGCCCGCTGAGTTACCCTCTGCCGGTTCGCGCAGCCCAGGAGCGGGGTCGAAGCACATGCCGGCGATCGTGGTCATCGGCGCCCAATGGGGCGACGAGGGCAAGGGCAAGGCGACCGACCTACTCGGCGGCCAGGTCCAGTGGGTCGTGCGCTACCAGGGCGGCAACAACGCCGGCCACACCGTGGTATTACCCGACGGGCAGGATTTCGCGCTGCACCTGATCCCGTCCGGCATCCTCAACCCGAGCGTTCGCAACGTGATCGGCAACGGTGTGGTGGTCAATCCCACGGTGCTGCTCGACGAGCTCGCCGGACTCGAGGCGCGCCACGTCGACGCCGCCAACCTGATCGTCTCCGCCGACGCGCACTTGATCATGCCGTACCACGTGGAGATCGACAAAGTCACCGAGCGCTACCTCGGCAAGGCCAAGATCGGCACCACCGGCCGCGGTATCGGGCCCGCTTACCAGGACAAGGTGGCCAGGGTCGGCGTGCGGGTCGCCGACCTGCTCGACGCGAAGATCCTCCGCGAGAAGGTGGAGGCCGCGCTGGACTTCAAGAACCAGGTGCTGGTCAAGGTCTACAACCGCAAGGCGCTGGACGTCGACGAGGTGGTGGACAGCGTGCTCGCCGCCGGCCGCGAGATCGAGCCGCGCATCGCCGACACCCGGCTGCTGCTCAACCAGGCGCTGGACGCGGGTGAGACGGTGCTGCTGGAGGGCAGCCAAGGCACGCTGCTCGACGTCGACCACGGCACCTACCCCTACGTCACCTCGTCCAACCCGACGGCCGGCGGCGCGGCGGTGGGCTCCGGGATCGGGCCGATCCGGATCAGCAGGGTGATCGGCATCCTCAAGGCGTACACCACCCGCGTCGGCTCGGGTCCGTTCCCGACCGAGCTGACCGACGCCATGGGTGAGCACCTGCGCAAGGCCGGCGGGGAGGTCGGTGTCACCACCGGCCGGGAACGCCGCTGCGGCTGGTTCGACTCGGTGATCGCCCGCTACGCCGCCAGGGTCAACGGCATCACCGACTTCTTCCTGACCAAGCTCGATGTGCTGTCCGGCCTGGAGCGGGTGCCGGTCTGCGTGGCCTACGACGTCGACGGGCGGCGCACCGACGAGATGCCCATGACCCAGACCGACATGCACCACGCCGTCCCGGTGTACGAGGAGCTCCCCGGCTGGTGGGAGGACCTGTCGGACTGCCGCACCTTCGGCGAGCTGCCGGTTAACGCCAGGGCCTACGTGCAGCGCGTGGAAGAGCTGTCCGGGGCGCGCATCTCGGCCATCGGCGTCGGACCGGGCCGCGACGAGACGATCACCCGCTAGGCGTGGTGGTGGCTCCACTCATGTGACAGAACTCCCGCTGGAAGCAAGTAAAGCCTCACGAGTGCGGGGAAGAGGAGCGTCACGGCTCCTCTTCCCTGGTGAGCATGGCTTCTTCGAGGTCGAGCTCGCGCAGGATCCGGCGCAGCACCTCGTCGTCGATCCGCCCGGCGTTGCGCAACTCCACCACGGTGTCCCGCTCCGCGCCGAGCATCTCGCGGCGTAGCCGGCGGTAGGTGGCGGTCGGGCTCTCGCCGGTCTCCGAGTCCGGCCGGCCGAGCCGCTCCCACACGGCGTTGGACTGCATCTGGGCGAACATCCGCAGCTTGCGCGTCAGGTGCTCGTTCAACGGGTCGTCCTCGGGTGCCAGCTCGTCCACCCGTCTCAGGGCGGCCTGAACGGCGGCATGCAGCGCCTCCGCCTCGGACAGCACCTCCTGTTGCTGGTCGGTTCGCCGCACGCCGAGCTTGCGGATCACCCATGGCAGGGTCGTACCGTGCAGCAGCAGCGTGGCGACCGTGACGAAGAAGGCCACGAAGACCAGTGCGTCGCGCTGCGGCAGCTCGGGCGGGATGGCGAACGCCGCCGCCACCGTGATCGCCCCCCGCATGCCGGCCCACGAGATCACGGCCGGGATCGGCCATCGCGGCGCAGGGTCGCGGTCGCGCACGCCGCGGAACAACGCCCGCGGCACATACGTCGCGGGGAACACCCACAGCACCCGCGCCAATATGACGACGACGGTGATGGCCGTTCCCAGCATGAGCAGGTCGCCGATGTCGCCGGCTCGTTGCAGCACGGAGGTCAGCTGCAGCCCTATCAGCGCGAACACCACCGACTCCAGCACGGTGTCCGACGCCCGCCACACCGCGTCGTCCTGCAGCCGGGTGGCGAAGCCGGTCTCGGGAGCGTGGTGACCGAGGTAGAGCCCTGCCACGACTACCGCGAGCACGCCCGAGGCGTGGGCCTCCTCGGCCACCAGGAACGCCGTGAACGGCACCACCAGCCCGAGCGCGCTCTCCACCTGCGGGTCGTCGAGCTTGCGCCGGACCCGGTGCACCACCCAGCCGATGACCAGCCCCACCGCCACACCGCCGGCCACCGACCACACGAACATCAGGCTGGCGTCGATCACCGAGACCCCGGCGCCGACCGCGGCGGCCACCGCCACCCGGAGCAGGGTCAACGCGGTCGCGTCGTTGAACAGGCTCTCGCCGGCGAGGATCGTCATGACCCGCCGCGGCAGGCCGAGCCGGCGACCGACGGTCACGGCGGCCACCGCGTCCGGCGGCGCCACCACCGCACCCAGCACCAACGCCGCCGCGAACGACAGCCCCGGGATCAGCCACCACGCCGCCAGCGCGACAGCCACCGCTGTGAAGATCACCAGTCCGACGGCGAGCAGCCCGATCGGCCGCAGGTTCGCGCGGATGCTGAGGTAAGAGGAGTCCAGGGCCGCGGAGTACAGCAGCGGCGTGATCACGAGCAGCAGCACGACGTTCGGATCGAAGCGGAGATCCGACACTCCGGGCAGGAACGATGCCATGATCCCCACGACGACCAGTACCAGCGGGGACGCGACACCGAGCCGGCGGCAGAGCGCCGTGACCGTCAGGGCCCCGACAATCAGCCCGATCAACAGCAGGCCCGTCACGGTGTGCAGGATGATGGCTTTGTGAGCTGCGCGCACACCGAACCGTTCGACACGCCGGGCTGGGTCAAGCCGAGCCCGAGCAGCAAGGACGAATGCACCGACTGCCACGCGATCGGCGAGAACTTCTGGGCGCACCTGCGGATCTGCCTGACGTGCGGCCATGTGGCCTGTTGCGACTCCAGCCCGCGCCGGCATGCGCACGCGCACGCCGACCAGGCCGGCCACCCGGTTATGCGGTCGTTCGAGCCGGGCGAGTCGTGGCGCTGGTGCTACGTCGACGAGCGGATCGTCTGACGGGCCCCGACGCTCAGGACGCCTGCGGGACCACCGTCTCGCTGATCGCGCTCGCCGCGGTGTCGGGGTGGTCGGTGAAGACACCGTCGACTCCGAGCTCGGCGAACAGCCAGTACTCCGCGAGCGCGTTGCCGTAGCCGGCCCGCCCCGCCGTCGAGCGCAGGTCGGTGGGCAGGAAGTGGTTCTCGTTGCGGAAGGTCCAGGCGTGCACGGCGAGGCCGGCCGCATGGGCGTCGGCCACCAGGCCGGTCGGCTCGGCGGAGCGGCCGGTGGCGTCCCGCGGCACGATCAGCTCCTTGTCCGGGCCGATGACGTCGGCGTAGCTGGCGACCTCGGCGAAATCGGCCGGCCCGAGCGGCGCCGTCTCGGTGAGCTGCACGAGCGGGACCTTCAGCTCGGGACGCAGCGCGCGCAGGCTGGACGCCTCGAAGGACTGCACGAACACCGGCGCGTCCGGCCGGTCCAGGTTGGCCTCGCGCAGCGCCTGCACCAGCGTCGGCTCCAGCGGCCGTCCGATGCCTCGGTGGTAGGACGGGCACTTGGTCTCGGGGTAGACGCCGATCTCGCGGCCCAGCTCGTCGCTCAGCCGCGCCGCCAGCGCGATCACCTCGCCGAACGTCGGCACCGGGTAGCGGCCGTCGTAGAGCGTGTTGCGCTGCCGCAGCGCGGGGATCCGCTCGACGGCGCGCAGCGTGCGCAGCTCGGCCAGCATGAAGTCCTCGGCGAACCAGCCC
The DNA here is from genome assembly GCA_013695005.1 of Pseudonocardiales bacterium. Lineage (GTDB taxonomy): Bacteria > Actinomycetota > Actinomycetes > Mycobacteriales > Pseudonocardiaceae > Pseudonocardia. The sequence goes on along the minus strand of JACDBJ010000413.1, from coordinate 3,380 downwards.
TTGACGCGGCGTCCGTCGATCATCTTGGCGGTGAAACGGTCGGTGAACTCGGGGTGGTGGGCGACGTCGGTGGTCGCACCGATCTCCGGCTCGTGCCGCGCGACCAGCACGCCGTCGCGGGTGCTGACCAGGTCGGGTTCGAGGAAGTCGGCGCCGAGGCGGGCAGCCAGCTCGTACCCGGCGAGGGTGTGCTCGGGGCGGTAACCGCTGGCGCCGCGGTGGGCGATGACGACGGGCAGTGCGGTGGTTGCGGAGAAGACCACGTACGCCACTCTCGACACGCCAACCTACGGGGACGCCATGATTGCGCTGCGTGTCACTGACGGGCTGATGAACGGCCGGTGCGCTAAGGACCCGACCGCAGCTCCGCTACCCGACCGAATGAGCCGAACGCCTGGCCGCTCGCCTCGCCGCTCACGACCCGCTTTGCGTGGCTGCGAGTCGCACTACTGCGAGAGCTGCGGGTGGCACGCCGCGGGTGATCATCTGCCCGAGGTAGATGAACGCGCTGTGGGTATTCTCGATCTCGACGTAGTCGAATATCGGGTCCCACTTACAACGCCAATCGTTGAGCTCGACCTCGTAGTCGTACGGCGGCCGCCACAGCCCGGCCCGGGCCGTGTCCACCCGGATGTGCACCGGCCCATCGCCGTAACGCCCCGGCGGCTGCAACACCGTCACCGCCGCCACCCGACCGCTCACCCTCCCCGCACCCCGCACAGCGCCCCACTTCCCCTGGACCACGGCGGGACGGAGGATTGCATCCGCTCTGGCTCCGCCGTGAAGCTTCGTCGATCAGCAACTGCCAGCCTGAGGAGTTCCGCCAGCTGTCGGGAGAGGCACCAGGGGGCCATCTGTTGGGGGCATGTGTGCCCCTTCATCGCTGATACGCCCGAGCTGACCTGCATCGGTACGCTCGACCCGTGACCGAGGACACTGGGCGTCCTGCCTGGGCCGAGCGCCTTCGGCGGGAGCGTCACGCGCGAGGTTGGTCGCAGAGCGATGCGGTGGCCGCGATGCGGACCTTCGCCGACGGGCCGTTGCCCGACGGGCTGCTCGACCAGTGGAAGCGCTGGGAGCGTGGCCGCAACAAGCCCGACGAGTTCTACCGGCCGCTGATCGCGGCGACACTCGGCACGGTCGTCGAGTCGATCTTCGGTGAGCATCGCGCGCCGTACCGCGCCAGGACCACCGACGACCTGCTCGTCGTCCGCAGCGGCATGGACACCCACGAGCTGGTCCAGCGCATTCGCCGGTCGTCGGTGGACGACAGCACCCTCGACGCCCTGGCCCTCACCGTCGAGCAACTGTGCTGCGATTACGTCCGCCGTGACCCGCACGAGCTGATCGCGGACAGCAGGCAATGGCTCATGCAGCTCAACCCGTTGCTCGACGAGCGCCTCACCCTTCCCCAGCACCGTGATGTCCTGGACGCCGCCGGCTGGTTGACCCTGCTCGTCGGGTGTCTGGAGCACGACACCGGCCAGACCCTGGCGTCGGAGGCGACGCGGATAGCGGCGATGCAGCTCGGCACCGAGGCGGGCAACAACTCGATCGTCGGTTGGGCCCACGAGATGCGCGCCTGGATCGCGCTGACCACCGGCCGGTACCGGGACGTCATCCGGGCCGCTCAGGCCGGACAGGATGCCGCAGGGCGCCGCTCCGTCTCGGTGCAGCTCCTGGCCCAGGAGGCGAAGGCGTGGGCCCGGATGGGTGACGACCGAAATGTGTCGCGGGCTCTCGAGAAGGGTCGCGTGCTCCTCGACTCCCTTCCCTACCCGGAACGACCTGACAACCATTTCGTTGTCGACCCGGAGAAGTTCGACTTCTATGCGATGGACTGCTACCGCCTCATCGGCGACGACAAGCTGGCCGAGCTGCACGCCAGCGAGATCATCCGGAAGACGACGGCGGCCGACGGGACCAACCTCTCGCCGATGCGTAAGGCCGAAGCGTCACTGACGCTCGGGATCGTCGCCGCGCGCCGTGGTGACCTAGCCGATGCCATCAAGCTGGGCCACGAGGCGCTGGCCATCGATCGCCGATCGCAACCGTCGCTGCTGATGGTCGGCTCCGAGCTCGACCAGCTGCTGCAAGACCGCTATCCCGATGAGGCGGACACCCGAGACTTCCACGACGCGATGATTGCGGCCACGCGGCAGACCGCCGGATCCGTACCTGGCGGGGGACGGAAGTAACGCCAGCCTCGTGCACCCGGAGGACAGCTCCGAGGCCGAAGCAGGCATGGGCTACCGCTTCGAAATCTGAGCGGATCTACGATCTGTCGATGCGCGTCCTGGTGGTCGGTTCCGGTGCCCGTGAGCATGCCCTGGTGCTCGCCCTCGCACACGATCCGGCCGTCACCGCGCTGGCCTGCGCCCCCGGGAACGCCGGCACGGCATCGCTGGCGGAGCAGCCGGGTGTGGACGTATCCGACCCGGCGGCCGTCGCCGCGCTCGCGGTGCGTTGGTCCGCGGACCTGGTCGTGATCGGCCCGGAGATCCCGCTGGTGGCCGGTGCCGCCGACGCCGTCCGGGCCGCCGGTGTCGCGTGTTTCGGGCCGAGCGCGGCCGCGGCGCAGATCGAGGGCAGCAAGCGCTTCGCCAAGGACGTGATGCGCGCCGCGGACGTCCCCACCGCGCAGGCCGAGCTGGTGGACACCCCCGCAGAGCTGGACGCGGCGCTGTCGCGGTTCGGCCCGGTGTGGGTCGTCAAGGACGACGGGCTGGCCGCCGGCAAGGGGGTCGTGGTCACGGCCGATCGCGACGCCGCGCGGGTGCACGCGATGAAGCTGCTCGACGGTGGCCACCCCGTGCTGCTGGAATCCTTCCTCGACGGGCCGGAGGTGTCGCTGTTCTGCCTGGTCGACGGCGCCACCGTGGTGCCGTTGCTGCCGGCGCAGGACTTCAAGCGGGTCGGCGACGACGACGCAGGCCCGAACACCGGCGGGATGGGGGCCTACGCGCCGCTGCCGTGGGCGTCCGAGGGCCTCGTCGACGACATCGTGGCGCGCGTCGTCCGCCCGGTGGTGGACGAGATGCAGCGCCGTGCAGTGCCTTTTCACGGGCTGCTCTACGCCGGGCTGGCGATCACCTCCGACGGGCCGCAGGTGATCGAGTTCAACTGCCGCTTCGGCGACCCGGAGACCCAGGCGGTGCTCGCGCTGCTGCGCTCCCCGCTGGCCGGGTTGCTGCACGCCTGCGCCACCGGCGGGTTGGACGGCTTGTCGGCGCTGGAGTGGGCGCCCGGGGCGGCGGTGGTGGTGGTCGTGGCCGCGCAGGGGTACCCGGGGACCTCGCGGCTTGGCGACGTGATCGGCGGGTCTGGCGGCGAGGGCGTGCTGCACGCCGGCACCAGGCGGCGCGACGACGGCGCGGTGG
>JACDBJ010000409.1 GCA_013695005.1 Pseudonocardiales bacterium | reverse complement strand
GCCCAGCTCGGCGGTCAGCCGCTCGATCATCGCCTCGCCGCCGGCCGGACCGCAGGCGATGTCGTCGCATACGTGCACGACCCGCGGCGCGCGCGGCTCGGTGGCGAACATCGCATAGAACGTGGCGACCCCGTAGATCTCAGCGGGCGGCACCGAAAGCCGCTGGGCGATGTGGTTGAGCGCACCTTCGCTGATCCAGCCGATGCTCTCCTGGACGGCATGCAGCGCCGGTAGCAGCAGGTGGCGGCGGCCCCGTGCCGCGTGGCCCGCGTCGGCGAAGTGGTCGTCGCTGCCCGCCGCCGGAGCGCCGAGCACCGCGTCCACCGCGGCGCGCTCGGACTCGTTGGCCCGCGCCTGCGTCAGCCGCAGGTCCACGCCGACCTCCTCGCTGTCACGGCTGTCACAACTTCTCGATCCGGATCGCCGTCGCCTTGAACTCCGAGGTGCCCGACTTAGGGTCCCATGCGTCGTTGGTGATGACGTTGGTGTCGACCTGCTCGGCGAAGTGCGGGGTGATCGACGCCAGCCCCGGCCGCAGCGAGCGATCGAAGGACACCGGCGACTCCACGGCGCCACGGCGCGACACGACCCGCACGCGCTCGCCCTCCACGATGCCCAGTGCAGCGGCGTCGCCTGCGTCGATACGAAGCGCCTCGCGGCGGCGCAGCGGCGAGGAGTAGCCGCCGCTCTGCACGCCGGAGTTGTAGTTGTCCAGGTTGCGGACGGTGGTCAGCCGGATCGGGTAGTCGGCGGTCAGCTCGTCCACCGGTGGGACGTGCTCGACCGGCATGAACGGCGCCGCGGCGCCGCGCAGGGTCGGATCGGTCTCCCACAGCCTGGAGTGCATCAGCGTGGTGCCCGGGTGGTCCTTGGTGGGACACGGCCACTGCAGCCCACCTAACGCGTCGAGCCGCGGGTAGCTCATCCCGTGGTGCCAGTTCAGCGACAGCGACCGCAGCTCGTCCCACACCTGCTCGGCCGTGGGCTCACCCCAGTCGTGGCCCATGCGGGTGGCCAGCGCCGCGATGATGTGGCTGTCCGGGCGGGCCTGGCCGGGCGAGTCGATCGCCTTGCGCACCCGCTGCACGCGACGCTCGCTGTTGGTCACGGTGCCTTCGTACTCGCACCAGTCGGCGGCCGCCGGCAGCACGACGTCGGCCATCTCGGCGGTGGCGGTGCGGAAGATGTCCTGTACGACGAGGTGGTCGAGCCCGCGCAGCATCTCGCGGGCGTGCACGGCGTTGGCCTCCGACTCCGCCGGATTCTCCCCGATGCAGTACAGCGCCTGCAGCTCCCGAGTCTCCATCGCCTCGAACATCTGCGACAGGTGCCAGCCCACCGTCGGGTCGATCTTCGCTCCCCACGCCTGCTCGTAGCGGGCCCGCGCCTCGTCGTCGCCGAGGTCGTAGCCGCCGGGCAGCTTGGCAGGAATGGCGCCCATGTCGCCGCCGCCCTGGACGTTGTTCTGGCCACGCAACGGGCACAGCCCCGAGCCATAGCGCCCGACATGCCCGGTGAGCAGCGCGAGGTTGATCAGCGCGAACACGTTGTCGGCGGCGTTGTGGTGCTCGGTGATGCCGAGGGTCCAGCAGATCTGCGCGCGGTCGGCGCTGGCGTACTCATGGGCCAGCTGCTTGATCAGGGCAGCCGGAACCTTCGTGATCTCCTCGGCCCGCTCCAGAGTGTACGGCTCGACGCTGCGCACGTAGTCGTCGAAGCCGGTCGTTGCCCGGTCGATGAACGTCCGATTCTCCAGCCCCGCAGCGATGATCTCTCGGCCGATCGCGTTGGCCATCGCGATGTCGGTGCCGACGTCCAGACCCAGCCAGCCGTCCGCCCACTGCGCCGTGCTGGTGCGCCGCGGGTCGACGTTGAACAGCCGCATCCCGTTGTTCAGCCCCTGCAGCACGTGGTGGAAGTAGATCGGGTGCGTCTCCCTCGCGTTGGAGCCCCACAGCACCATCACGTCGGCGTGCTCAGCTTCCTCGTAAGAGCTCGTGCCACCACCGGCACCGAAGACCGTCGTCAGACCGACGACGCTGGGAGCGTGTCAAGTTCGGTTGCAGCTGTCGACGTTGTTGCTGCCCATCACCACCCTGGCGAACTTCTGCGCCATGTAGTTCATCTCGTTGGTGGCCTTGGAGCAGCTGAACATGCCGAAGGCGCTCGGGCCGCGCAGGCGGGCGTCGGAGAAGCCGGCGGCGGCCCGGTCCAGCGCCTCGTCCCAGCTCGCCGGGCGCAGCTCCCCGCCCTCGCGGACCAGTGGTTCGGTGAGCCGAACATGCTTCGGAGCGCGCATCATCTGTTCCTAACGACGGCGGCAGGGGCCAGCCGAGCCTAACCTCGGCACAGGGAGGTCGCGAGCTGATGGGACGGGTCACGGTGCGCCGCCCGGTGCTGCGGGTGTCGGGCGACGAGCAGCGCCGCGGGCAGGACAGCCTCGCCGCCGAGGAGCCGCTGGAGCTGCGGGTCGGCGGTGTCCCGCTGGCCGTGACGATGCGTACTCCCGGCGACGACGTCGAGCTGGCGCACGGGTTCCTGCTCACCGAGGGCGTCATCGGCGACATGGCCGACATCTCCACGGCGCGGTACTGCGACTCATTGGACGAGCAAGGCCGCAACACCTACAACGTGCTCGACGTCGCCCTGGCGCCGGGCGTCGCCCCGCCGGCCGCCGAGGTGACGCGCAACTTCTACACGACGTCGAGCTGCGGCGTGTGCGGCAAGGCGTCGCTGGAGGCGGTGCGGCTGAAGTCGCGCTTCTCGCCGGGACAGGACCCGGTCACGGTGACCACGGCGACGCTGACGCTGCTGCCTGAGCTCCTCCGCGATGCGCAGCAGGTGTTCGAGCGGACCGGGGGGCTGCACGCCGCCGGGTTGTTCACCGCCGTCGGCGAGCTGCTGGTGGCCAGGGAGGACGTCGGCCGGCACAACGCCGTGGACAAGGTCCTGGGGTGGGCGTTGATGGCTGGGCTGGTGCCGGCCGCGGGACACGTGCTGATGGTGTCCGGGCGAGCGTCGTTCGAGCTGGTACAGAAGGCGGTGATGGCCGGCGTGCCGATGCTGGCCGCGGTGTCCGCCCCGTCGTCGTTGGCCGTCGAGCTGGCCGAGGACGCCGGGCTCACCCTCGTCGGGTTCCTGCGTGGCCAGTCGATGAACGTCTACACCGGCGCCGAGCGCGTCACGTAGCCCCGATCGGCCCCAGCCGCGCCGCGCGGCCGTGCAGCCCGAAGTTGCGGAAGCGGTTGAAGTGCTCGTGGCCGGGGCCGTGAAAGTCGGCCGAGCCCGTCGAGAGCAGCCCGCGCGCCTCGCACTCGTCGTGCAGGATCAGCGTCTGCTCGCGCGAGTGCTCGGCGTAGAAGCACTCGACGCCGTCCAGCCCCCGGGCCGCGAAGTACCGGACGGTGCGCACCACGTGGTCGGGGTCCGCGATGTCCCAGAACGGGTGCGCCCAGATCGCGACGCCGCCCGCGGCGTGGATG
>JACDBJ010000397.1 GCA_013695005.1 Pseudonocardiales bacterium | reverse complement strand
GCTCCACGCTGACCAGGGCGGAGAGCTGCAACGGCGGCACCGGCTCTTGGCCGTCGATGCGGATCCGGCGGTGCAGCCGGCCGACGGCGAGCCGGAGCCGGGTGGCCAGCTCGTTCTCGGCATCGTCGGTGTCCATGTCCACATGGTGCCTGTCAGCGGACCCGGTGGTACCGGGCGGTCATCGCCCGCGCGGTCTGGGCCATCCGTTCTCGCAGCTCCACGGGCTCGATGACCTCGGCCTCGGCGCCGAGCCGCAGCAGTGTCGACTCGGCGTGTGGCATGGACTCGATCGGCAGCACGACTACCACCCAGCCCTGCGCGTCCGGCTCGCCTTCGCTCTCCCGCGCCGCCCGGGACTCGACCGAGCCCAGCAGCAGCGGCAGCCGGTGCGCCCCGCTCGGCGAGAGCCGCACCGTCGCCGTGCCCTTCCACAGGCGCTCGCGCAGGTCCTCGGAGCGCAGCTGCCAGAACTGCGCCAGGTCGAACGCTTCGGGCCGGCTGAACCGCTCTCCGGTGCTCTCCAGCTCCAGCACTCGTGAGACCCGGTAGGTGCGCGCTTCGTCGCGTCCCGCCGGCAGCGCCGCGAGGTACCAGACCCCGGCCTTGAGCACGAGGCCGAGCGGGTCCAGCTCGCGGCGCACCTCGTCGTTACCCCACCGCCGGTAGCGCACCCGCACGCGCGTGCACTCCCAGACGGCCTCGGCGATCGCGGCCAGATACGGCGTCTCGTCGGTGTCGCGGAACCAGCCCGGCGCGTCGAGATGGAACCGTTCGCCGACCCGGGACGCGCGATCTCGCAGCTCAGCGGGCAACGCCGCGGTGAGCTTGAGCTGTGCCGCGGCCAACGCCCCGCCGAGCCCGAGCTCGGCCGCGGGACCGGGGGCGCCGGCCAGGAACAGCGAGTCGGCCTCGTCGGTGGTCAGGCCGGTCAACCGGGTGCGGTAGCCGTCGACGAGCTGGTAGCCGCCGTAGCGCCCGCGATCGGCGTAGATCGGGACGCCGGCCGACGCGAGGGACTCCACGTCCCGGTGGATGGTGCGCACCGACACCTCCAGCTCCTCCGCCAGCGCCGCGGCGGTCATCCGGCTGCGGTTCTGCAGGAGCAGAAGTAGGGACAACAGCCGACTTGCACGCATGAGCCCATATTGTGCGGCAATAGTTGACAGAAGGTGTCAGGTATCTGCCGAATGGTCGTCTCCATGACCGTTAAGATGGACGAACGAGAGATCTTCATTGCCGCCGAACGGGCCCTGAGCGCTGTCGTCGACCAGATAGCCGATGAGCAGTGGGACGACCCGATGCCGCCGATGTTCGGCATGGCCAAGACCACCGTCCGCGACATCGTGCAGGGACACGCCGCCGACGACCAATGGGTCGGTCACGTGCTCAGCGGCGCGACGATCGAGGACGGGAAGGCGGTGTTCACCGATACGCCACTGACCGGGGACCTCAAGGCCGGCTGGCGGGCCATCACCGAACGTGCGCAGTCAGCCGCGCGCGCCGCAGACGATCTGGACGCGGTGGTGCACCTTTCCTTCGGCGGCTACCCCGCGCGCGAGTATCTGCAACAGATCACGGCCTACCGCGGGCTGCAGGCGTGGGACCTCGCCCGCGGCATCGGTGTCGACGACACCCTTCCGCCCGAGCTGGTGCAAGGTATGTGGGCGCAGTTGCAGCCGGTCGCCGACGAGTGGCGGGAGATCGGCGCTTTCGGCCCTGAGGTCGAGGTGCCGGCCGACGCGCCACTGCAGCAGCGGCTGCTGGGCCTCGCGGGACGGCGGCCCTGACCGGAATGGAGACGGCGGTGGAGGTGGATCGTGCGCAGGTGCTCGCGTACCGCATCGCAGCCCAGGGGCTCGACCACGCCAGCGGTTCCGCCCGGGTTGGCCAGCTCGCCGTCCTCGACCTCGGCGTCCAGGACAGCTCGGCAGACTCGGTAAAGCTGGCCCTGGCGGCCCGGCTGCCGGACCTGCCCCCGGATGACCTCGCCGCCGGCGACGACGTCGACGACGGCCTGTCGCTCGCCTGGACACATCGTGGCGCGCCGCATCTGCACCGCACCGCCGACCTGCCCTCGATGGCCGCAGCGAACTGGCCACGCAACGACGCCGATGCTGCCGCTCGGTTGGGGTGGCAACGAGCCAGGCTGGCCGAGGCCGGCGTCGCTGGGCGCGACGCCTTCGACGAGTCCGCAGCCGCGGTGCACGACGTCGTCGCCGAGCAGATGCTCGACGGGAACGGCGGCTACACCGCGATGACCAAGGGGGCGGTCTCCACCGCCGTCACCGCGAAGGTCTCCCCCGGCCTGTCGCCGTACTGCCGGCCGTGCGGCTGCCATCACATCTCCGAACAGCTGCTGCGGCTGACCGCCCTGCCCGGCGGCGTGCGCCTGGAACCGGTGCCGGCGCCACTGCTGCTGGCACCGCTGCCGGATTGGCCGTGGCCGCCGGCCGAACCGGCCGGCACCGACACGTTGATCAGCACCTACCTGCGCCTGCTCGGTCCGGCGACCCCCGCCGACGCCGCTGGCTTCCTCGGCACCAGCCGAGGCGAGCTCACCGCGAGCTGGCCCGAAGGCGTGGTCGAGGTGCGCGTCGACGGCCGAAAGACGTGGCTCCCGGTCGACTCCGCCGACGCGCTCCGCGACGCCGAGCCGTCGCGTGTGGTGCGACTGTTGCCGCCGTCCGACCCGCTGCTGCAGGGGCGCGACCGTGACCTGCTCGTCCCGGACCGGGCGCACCAGAAGGCTCTGTGGCGCGCACTGCAGTCCCCCGGCGCGTTGCTGGTGAACGGCGAGATCACCGGAACGTGGCGGGCCAAGCTCGCCGGCAAGCGCCGCCTCGACCTGGAGGTGCGGCCCTTCAGCTCGCTCGCGCCCGCCGACCGCGCCAAGATCGACGAGCAGGCGCAGCGGGTCGCCGCCGTTCGCGGTGTCGCCGAGGCGGGTGTGCGGTACGGGCACGCATAGACTGGCGGCTTCGACCAAGGAGGCCTGCTCACCCGTGCCCAACGGCCGCTCCCCCGGCTCCGCCGAGCCCGGCTGCAGTAGGTGGCCGGGGTCCGGCCCCGGCCAAGTTCCGTACCTCGCGCATCACCTGCCGGCGGGTGCCGGGTGAACGTGCTCCTGTCCGTCCTCGGGCTGCTGGCTGTCGCCGGCCTGACCTTCGGAACCGCCCTGTTCGTCGCCGCCGAGTTCTCGCTGGCCGCGCTGGAGCGGGGCCAGGTGGACGCGCAGGTCGGAGCCGTCGGCGACCGTCGCGCCCAACGCGTCCAGCAGGCCTACCGGACGCTGTCGCTGCAGCTGTCCGGGGCGCAGCTGGGTATCACGATCACCACCCTGGTCACCGGCTACCTGGCCGAACCCGCGATCGCCAGCCTCTTCCGCCCTGGTTTGGAAGGACTCGGCCTCAGCCCCGGGGCGGCCGGCGCGGTGGCGACGACGATCGCGTTGCTGCTGGCCACCACCTTGTCGATGGTCTTCGGGGAGCTCGTGCCGAAGAACCTGGCGATCGCCCGTCCGTTGGAGACCGCCCGCAAGGTCGCCGGCATGCAGCTCGCGTTCACCAGGGCATTCCGCTGGCTGATCGCTGGGCTAAACAGGGCCGCGAACGCGATCGTCCGCCTACTGGGTATCGAACCGGCCGAGGAGCTGCGTTCGGCGCGCTCCCCCCAGGAGCTCGGCTCGCTTGTCCGCAGCAGCGCGATGCACGGCACGTTGGACTCCGACACCGCCAGCCTGCTCGATCGCTCGCTGCGCTTCACCGACCGGGTCGCCGAGGACCTGATGACTCCCCGGGTGCAGGTCGAGGCGCTCGCGACCGACGCCGCGATCTGTGACCTGGTCGCCGCCAGCAGGCGCACCGGCTTCTCCCGCTTCCCGGTGCACGGCGGCGACCTGGACGACATCCGCGGCGCGGTGCACGTCAAACAGGCCTTTGCGGTGCCGGTCGACGAGTGGTCCGGCACCCGGGTGGGCGCGCTGGCCCAGCCCATCCCGACGGTGCCGGAGTCGCTCGACGGCGACGCACTGCTGACCCAGCTGCGCCGGTCGCCGCTGCAGATGGCGATCGTGGTCGACGAGTATGGCGGCACGGCAGGCATCGTGACTCTGGAGGACCTCGTCGAGGAGATCGTCGGCGACGTCCGCGACGAGCACGACCGGGGCGAGGCGCCCGCGGTGCGCAAGCTCGGCCCGGACACCTGGATCGTGTCGGGGCTGTTGCGCATCGACGAGGTCGCCGAGGCCACCGGCTTCCGGGTGCCGCCCGGCGACTACGAAACGCTCGCCGGAATGGTGCTGGCCCAGCTGGGTCGGATCCCGGAGGTCGGAGACCGCCTGGTGGTTGACGGCTGGCAGCTCACCGTGCACCGTCGCGACCGCAACCGCATCGCCGAGCTCGTGCTCTCCCGGTTGCATCCCGAGGCTCGCGGTGGGGCCGGCGGGGGGTCCGCCGATGGGTAGCGACGTGCTGGCGCTGGTGGCCGCCGTGCTCCTGGTGGCGGCCAACGCGTTCTTCGTCGGCGCCGAGTTCGCACTGATCACCGCCCGGCGCGACCGGCTGGAGGCGCTGGCGGATGCCGGCAAGACCCGCGCCAGCAAGGTGCTCAAGGCGGCCTCACAGCTGTCGGAGATGATCGCCGGGGCGCAGCTGGGCATCACGGTCTGCTCGCTGCTGCTCGGCCGCCTCGGCGAGCCCGCGGTGGCGAGCTTGCTGGAGGCCCCGCTCGCCCCGTTGGGGCTGCCGGAGGCGGTGCTGCACGGGATCTCGTTCGCGGTGGCACTGACGATCGTGGTAGTGGCACATGTGCTGCTCGGTGAGATGGTGCCCAAGAACGTCGCGCTCGCTGGCCCGGAGAGTGCCGCGATGGTGCTGGTGCCAAGCCTCGTCACGTTCGTTCGCCTCACCCGGCCGCTTGTCGTGGTGTTCAACATGGCGGCTGCCGGGCTGCTGCACCTGATCCACGTGCAGCCTCGCGACGAGCTGGAGTCGGCCTACACCCCCGGCGAGCTCGCGGAGATGATCGCCGACTCCCGGCGCGAGGGACTGCTCGACGACGACGAGAGCTCCCGGCTCTCGCGCGCCCTCGGCTCGTCCGAGCGCACCGTGGCCGACGCGATGGCTCCCATCGACGAGCTGGTGACGCTGCCCGCGATGCCGACGGTGGCGCAGGTGGTACAGGCGGTATCCGCGACCGGATTCTCGCGGTTCCCGCTGCGCGATGACGACGGCGAGCTGGTTGGCTACCTGCACGTCAAGGACATCCTCGACGTGGCCGATCAGCCCGAAGCGATCATCCCGCGGGACCGGATGCGCGCGCTGCCCGACGTGCCGGTCACCGCCCGCTCGGCGGACGCTCTTGCCACCCTGCGCAGGTCACAGGCTCACCTGGCCCGGGTCGTCAACGCCAGAGGCCGGACCGTCGGAGTGGTCGCGATGGAGGACCTGCTGGAGTACTACCTCGGAAGCGTCGACCCGGCTGGCCCTGGCCGGTCGGGCGTCCAGCTCTGAGCCACGCTCAGCCCGCGATGGTGGCGTTGGCGATCGGCACCGCGAACGCGCGACACCAGATCAGCACGGTGATCGGCCCAGAGCCCGCGAACTGCGCCGGCAGCAGATAGTTCTGGCTGCCCTTCGTGCCCTTGAGCGGGCCGAGCTCGGTCCCGCCGTCAGGCCGCTCCGCGTCGCGTCCGGACACGACGTAGACCACCGGGTCCGGCACGCCCTGGACCGAGAAGTTCTCGAACCGGACCGCGCGGGAGCCGTCGCTGAGCTCGAACACGACGGCGTCACCGGAGACCCTGTGGTCCAGCGGCTCGAAGCCGCCACGGCCGCGCTCTATCGGTGCCGCGGCGGCTTGCGATGGGGCTGGCGCACCGGCCGACGCCGCGGCGGGAGCCGCTGTCGGCAGCGCCTCGTCCACCGTCGTCTCGCGCACCAGCGGGACGATCAGGAACCACACGATCAACGCCATCGGAATCAGTTGCGCCAACCGGCCGGCCACGGCCGATCCGGTCAGCCGCGTCACCCCGAAGCGCAGGCCGACCGCGACGGCCACCGCCCCGACGATGAACGCGAGCGCCAATGGGCTGGCCAGCGTGGAGGTGATGATGTTCGAGCGCTGCAGGATCAGCGCGAGCAGCAGCAGGAACACCACCGAGATCGCCAGCCCGACGACGAAGGACAGCAGCAGCCGTTTCCAGGTCTCGCTCGGGGCGGAACGGCGAACATCAGTCGTGGAGCTGGTCACGGCCACACGCTAGCGCGGCCACGTCGCAACCGGCGGAACCGAAAGAACCCGGTAACACCTCAGCCGGACGGCTCCCACTGGGCGCTGGCGGCGGACGGCTCGTCGCGTTCGGTGCCGACCGTGCGGGTCTCGCCGACGGCCATGTCCCACAGGTCGGCGCGATCGTGGTCGGTCGCCGCCCACGCGGCGTGGACGCGCTCGAGCGGCTCGAGCACCGGCTCTCGGGTCAGCACGAACGTGCCCCAGTGCATGGTGGCCAGCCGCTGCGCGCCGAGGTCGCTCAGCGCCTGGACAGCCTCTGTCGGATCCATGTGCATCGGGCGCATGAACCACCTCGGGTCGTACGCCCCGATCGGCAACATGGCGACGTCGATGCCGGGCATGCGCCGGCCGATCTCGGCGAAGCGGTGCCCGTAGCCGCTGTCGCCGGCGTGGAAGAGCCGGGAGCCGTCCTGGCCGGTGAGCACCCAGCCACCCCAGAGGCTGCGGCAGGTGTCGAACGGCCCGCGCCGGCTCCAGTGGTGGACGGGGACGAAGGTGAACTCCACCTCGCCCAGCCGCACCGACTCCCACCAGTCCAGCTCGTGCACCACGCTGAACCCGTGCTGGCGAAACCAGCGGCCGAGCCCGACCGGCACCAGCATCCGGGTGTCTCGCGGCAGCAGCCGCATGGTCGGGGCGTCGAGGTGGTCGTAGTGGTCGTGGCTGATCACCACGGCGTCGATCCGCGGTAGCTGCTCCCAGCTCAGGCCCGGCGGGGTCAGACGCGGGCCGACGCCGGGAAGCCTCGGCGACAGCACCGGGTCGGCCAGCACCGCGAGCCCGCCGAGCCGGATCAGGAAGCTGGCGTGCCCGATCCAGGTCAGCGACGCCGGGGCCGAGCTGTCGAGGAGTGGCAGGCCGGCCGTGTCGCGCGGGACCTGCTCGGCGCCGGTCGAGGACCCGCGGAACCCGCCGGTGCGGAACAGCCGGTAGAGCTGGGCCGGCCCCGGCAGCGGCGCGGTCAACCGGTCACGGTAGGACGGCCGGAATGGCCCGAACCGCGGAGCAACCATGATTCCAACGTAACCGTCAGAAGGCCGGCCACGGGATCGCCGGGCCGTGCCCCGAGGGCGCCGGGAACTCCGGCGCGGCGAGTAGCCCGGCGACCCGGTCGGACAGCGCCGCCACCTCCGAGCGGCTGAGGTGCTCGGTGAGAGTGGTGCACAACGACCCGTCGAGCTCGCGCCGCAGCCGCGCCAACCCGTCGAGCAGGTCGTCGGGCACCGGCTCGCCGACCCAGCCCCACAGCACCGTGCGCAGCTTGTCCTCGGTGTGCAGGCACACGCCGTGGTCGACGCCGTACACGGCGCCGTCGCCGGCGACCAGCACATGGCCGCCCTTGCGGTCGGCGTTGTTGATCACGTCGTCGAGCAGCGCCATCCGGCGCAGCTCCGGCCGGTCGGCGTGCGCGAGCACCGCAGGGTTGCCGCGGTGGTCCCGCGCGTGCAGCACCACCCGCCACCCGTCGGGCACCTGCCTGGGCTCGACCACGTCGACCAGCTCGACGTCGGTGTCGGTCTCGATCCAGAGCTGCACCATGCCGGGGCCGAACGGGCCGTCTCGCAGCACGGTCGGCGGGACCAGCCCCCAGCCGGCCGACTCGCTGACCAGGTAGCTCGCGACCTCCCGGCCGGCGAGCGTCCCGTCCGGGAAGTCCCACAGCGGCCGCTCGCCGCGGACCGGCTTGTAGACGCACTCCACGGTGACGCCGTCCGCCTCGACGGTGCCGACCAGCGTGGCGTTGGAGGCGGACAGGATGCGGCCGGTCACCTCGAGCCGGCCACAGCGCAGCAGCTCCGTCACGGCCGGGTCCCGCACTTCGCGTGCGTCCATCAGTGCTGCACGTCCATCACAGCCGCACGTCCATCAGGGGTGCGCGGTCATTCGTCGGTCTCGTCCTCGGGGGTCGGGGCGCGGCGGTGGTACCCGTTCTGCCGCGGGCAGATGTGGCCCTCGGGGTCCAGCGGCCCCGCGCACAGCGGGCACGGCGGCCGGCCGGCCGACACGACGCGCTCGGCGCGATCGGCGAACGCCTTGGCCTGCACCGGGGACAGGAACACCCGCAGCGCGTCCGGTCCCTCCTCGGTGTCGTCCAGGACGATCGACTCGTCGAGCTCCTCCTCGG
>JACDBJ010000366.1 GCA_013695005.1 Pseudonocardiales bacterium | reverse complement strand
CGATCAAGCCAACCAGCGCTGCGGCGGTGGCCGAGCTGCGCGCCCTCGGGCTGCATCCGGTCCTGCTGACCGGCGATAACCCCGCCGCGGCTGCCGCCGTGGCGCAGCAGGTCGGCATCGACGAGGTCGTCGCGGGCGTGCTGCCCGCAGGCAAGGTCGACGTGGTCCGGCGGTTGCAGGGCGAGGGGCGCGTCGTGGCCGTCGTCGGTGACGGTGTGAACGATGCCGCCGCGCTGGCCACCGCCGACCTCGGCCTCGCGATGGGCACCGGCACCGACTCCGCGATCGAGGCGTCCGACCTCACACTGGTCCGCGGCGACCTGCGGGCCGCCGCCGATGCGATCCGGCTGTCCCGGCGCACCCTCGGCGTGATCAAAGGCAACCTGTTCTGGGCGTTCGCCTATGACGTGGCCGCGCTGCCGCTGGCGGCCGCGGGGCTGCTCAACCCGATGATCGCGGGCGCCGCGATGGCCGCGAGCTCGGTCTTCGTGGTGTCCAACAGCCTGCGACTGCGGCGTTTCTCCCCGCGTCGCGCCTCGCCATGACGCCGAGCCCGCTGGACGACCGGCGCTGGTTGCAGCAGGCCATCGAGCTGTCCCGCAAGTGCCCGCCGGCCCCGCTGTTCAACGTCGGCGCGGTGTTGGTCGACGCGCAGGGCACGGTGCTGAGCTCGGGGTTCTCCCGCGAGACCGACCAACACGCCCACGCCGAGGAGGTTGCGCTGGCGTCGGTCGACCGGGCCGACCCGCGGCTCTCGACAGCCACGATCTACAGCTCGCTCGAGCCGTGTAGCAAGCGGGCATCCCGACCGCGGACCTGCACGCAGCTGATCATCAATGCGGGCATCCGCCGGGTCGTCTTCGCCTGGCGCGAGCCGGAGATCTTCGTGGACTGCGAGGGCGCCGAGCTGCTCCGGGCGGCCGGCGTCGAAGTGGTCGAGCTGACCGAGCTCGCGGGGGACGTTCGGCGGATCAATTCTCACCTGATTGGGTGACGCGGGCTGGCGTTTGGACGGCATCCGGCTCGGGTACCCACATGCGGTCTCTTCACGCTGGGCGGTGCGCTGCGGTTTCGATCCGGCGCGCCCGCCCACTCCTATCCGGCTAGGCTCCCGGCGGAGGCGTCAGGGTGTCTGGTGGCCCCCGCGGTCTTCAAAACCGACGTGGCCGAGTAGCTCGGTCAGGCGGGTTCGATTCCCGTCCGCCTCCGCCACCCACCGCGTCTAGGATCGCTCACCCTAGGGGCGGAATGATTAGCCTGATCGTGTAAATTCCTCTCAAGGTCACCCTAAGCCTCTGATAATGTTTGGCGCGCTGTGGCCGACCACACCTGCCGCTGTCACCTCCCGCTCGACCCGCCCGCCGAGCCGCACTGGTGGCCGTCGCGGGATCCCGAGCCCGACCCGGACGTGCGCATCGTTGCGCTGCACGGGGAGAACCCGACGCTGCTGCGCGACGTGCGAGTCACCGAGGGCTGGCACACCGAAGGTGTCGCCGCGACGCACCCCGACGCCACGCCGCCCCGGCCGTGGCCGCGCATCGGTCGCTGCTGGGACGGCGTCGAGCACCCCGTGGTGGACGTCACCGCACGGGTGCCCGCCCCGCCGCGCCAGCCCGCCAGGTGGGCCAGACTCGCTAGACCAGCTGGATCCGGCCCGTACCGGCCGCCACCTCGCCGACCACCGCCGCCGAGACCCCGGCATCGGCCAGGTCCGCCACCGCCTGCGCCGCGCGTTTCGGCGCCGCCCCGAACAGCAGCCCACCCGAGGTCTGCGCGTCGGCCATCAGCAGCGCGTCCAGCTCGCTCACTCCCCCACCGAGGTCGACGTCACCGGCCGTCCAGTCCCGGTTGCGGCGAGTCCCACCGGGGACGACGCCTGCCTCGGCCAGCTCGCGCGCCCCGGGTAGCAACGGCACCGAGGCCACCACGACGGTGGCATCGACACCAGAGGCCTGCGCCATCTTGGCGAGGTGACCGAGCAGCCCGAACCCGGTGACGTCGGTGGCTCCGGTGGCACCGGCGGCGAGCGCGGCGGTGGCGGCAGCGGCATTGGTCGCCGTCATCGAGGCGATGGCCGCGGCAGCCACCTCCTCGGACGCCCGTCCCGCCTTGATCGCCGTGGTCACGATGCCGGTGCCCAGCGGCTTGGTGAGCACCAGCGCGTCGCCCTGGCGCAGCCCGCGGTTGGTGAGCAGCCGATCGGGGTGCACCTCGCCGACCACGGCCAGCCCGTACTTCGGCTCCGGGTCGTCGACGCTGTGCCCGCCGACCACCACGAACCCGGTCTCCGCGCCGATCTCGGCGCCGCCTGCCAGCACCTCGGCCAGCAGCGACGCCGGCAGCTCCGTGGACGGCCACGCCACCAGGTTCAGCGCGAACAGCGGCCGCCCACCCATCGCGTAGACGTCCGAGACGGCGTTGGCGGCGGCGATCCGTCCCCAGGTCCGGGCGTCGTCGACAAGCGGGGTGAAGAAGTCCGTGGTGGCGACCAGCGCACGGTCGGCGTCCAGCCGCCAGACCGCCGCGTCGTCACCGGTCTCGGTGCCCACCAGCAGGTCAGGGTGCTGGATCGGGGCCAGCGTCCGCAGCACTTCAGCCAGCAGACCGGGGGCGAGCTTGCAGGCGCACCCGGCGCCGTGGCTGAACTCGGTGAGCCGGCGCTGGGCAAGATTCTGGGTCACGATGACCGAGGCTAAACGCATTGTCGTAGGCGCATCGTGAGCACTTGGGACCCCGATTACTCCACTCGGGGACTGGCGCAACTCGATCGAGACACCTACTTCGGCGGGTGATCGGCCCTGTGTACTCTGCCCGGCATGAGCGAGCAGCCCCCTTTCGGATTAGTGCGTCGCGGTTACGACCCAGCGAGGGTCGACCAGCGGATCGCCGAGCTATCTGACCAACTGCGGACCGCGCGAACCCAGCTCGCCACTGCCACCGCGGCCCGCAAGCACGCCGAGGACCAGGCCGCTGCCGCCGCGTCTGAGCTGCGGACAGTCCGCGAGGCGCAGTCCGGCGCAGGCGAGCTGGGGTCACCGGAGAGCTTCGGCTTCCGGGCAGAGCGAATCCTGCGCTTGGCGGAGCACGAGGCCTCCGACGTCAAGGCCAAGGCAGCACGGGAGGCGACGTCGCTGGTCGAGCAGGCCCGCGGCGAGGCCGAGCGGCACCGCCACGAGGTCGAGCAGAGCCTGATCACCCGGGCTGCCGAGCTGGACGAGGAGGCCGCGCAGCGCAGCGTCCAGCTGCAGGAGCGCGAGAAGCTCGTCGCCGAACAGCTGGCCGGTGCCCGCGACGACGCCGAGCAGATCCTCGGGACGGCGCAAGCACGCGCCGAGGCGCTCATGCAGGACGCGCAGGCCAAAGCCGACGCCCTGCAGCAGCGCACTGAGATGGAAGCTCGCCGCAACCGCGAGACCGCCGAGCACGAGCTGCGCCGCCTGGCCGCCCTGCACGACGGCGTGCGGGCCGAGATGTCGCGGCTGCACATGGTGCTGTCTTCGGAGCTGCAGGGCGAGCAGGTGGATCCGGACGAGGTCAGCTCGGACGACCGCAAGCCCGCTCAGTCCACCAGCAGCTGAGGCTCGCCCTTCGGGGCGGCTAAGGTTCGCTCGGCGCCGTAGGGTGCCGGTGTGAGCGATCCGCGGCGGAAGGTGCCGCGTACCGACACCGTGCTCGCCGAACCGCAGGTCGCGGCCGCCGAGCAACGGCTGGGCCGCTCGCTGGTCAAGCGGGCGGTGGCCGACGCGCAGCAGCGGGCCAGGATCGGTGAGATCGCGCCGGACGCCGTCTTCGACGCGGTGCTCGACGCCCTGCCGGAGACCGCATCCGGGCTGCACCCGGTGCTCAACGCCACCGGCGTGCTGCTGCACACCAACCTCGGCCGGGCGCCGCTGTCCGCCGCGGCCCGCGAGGCGTTGCTCGCCGCGGCGGGAACGACCGACGTCGAGCTGGACCTGATCACCGGTGGCCGAGGGCGACGGGGCCGCGGTGCGCTCGACGCGCTGGCTGTCGCGGTGCCGCCTGCCGGCGCCGTGCACGTGGTCAACAACGGCGCGGCCGCCCTCGTGCTTGCCGCGACGGCGCTGGCTGCCGGCCGCGAGATCGTGATTGCCCGCGGCGAGCTGGTCGAGATCGGCGACGGGTTCCGGGTGCCCGACCTGCTGACCTCGACCGGCGCGCGCCTGCGGGAGGTCGGGACGACCAACCGGGTCAGCCTTGCGGACTACGCCTGCGCCGTCGGGGAGAACACCGCCTTCGTGCTCAAGGTGCACCCGTCCAACTTCGTGATCAGCGGCTTCACCGCCGCGGTGCCCGTGGCGCAGCTGCGCGAGCTCGGCGTGCCGGTGGTGGCCGACATCGGCTCCGGGCTGCTCGCCTCGCACCCGTTGCTGCCCGACGAGCCGGATGCGGCGTCGATGCTCGCGCAGGGTGCGGCGCTGGTGACGGCGTCCGGCGACAAGCTGCTCGGCGGTCCGCAGGCCGGTCTGCTGTTGGGGGACGCCGAGCTGGTGGACCGGCTGCGCCGCCATCCACTGGCCCGGGCGCTGCGGGTGGACAAGCTGACGCTCGCCGCGCTGGAGGCCACCCTGCGCGGGCCGGCCACCCCGACCGCGACAGCGCTGGCCGCCGACGTCGACGAGCTGCGGGCACGCGCGCAC
>JACDBJ010000341.1 GCA_013695005.1 Pseudonocardiales bacterium | reverse complement strand
GCACCGGCCAGCGCGCCGGCACCCAACACCGACGGCACCCCGATGCGGGCCGCCTTGCGCCCGGTGCGGAAGTCGCGGATCTCCCAGCCACGAGCTCGTGCCACGTCCCGCAGCGCCGAGTCCGGGTTCACCGCCACCGCCGTCCCCACCACCGACAGCATCGGGACGTCGTTCACCGAGTCCGAGTACGCGGTGCATCGGCGCAGGTCGAGACCCTCCCTGGCGGCCAGCGCGCGTACCGCGTGCGCCTTGGCCGCCCCGTGCAGCATCTCGCCGACCAGCCGGCCGGTGTAGCGCCCGTCCTCGCTCTCCGCGACCGTGCCCAGCGCGCCGCTGAGCCCCAACCGGCGGGCGATGATCTGGGCAAGCTCGACCGGGGTCGCGGTGACCAGCCACACCCGCTGGCCGGCGTCGAGGTGCATCTGGGCGAGCGCGCGGGTGCCCGGCCAGATCTTCTCGGCCATCACCTCGTCGTAGATCTCCTCGCCGAGGTCGACGACCTCGTCCACCCACCGCCCGGCCACGAACGACAGCGCGGTCTCGCGGCCAGCGGTGATCCCTTGGCTGCTCTCCTTGCCGCCGACCCGAAACGCCAGCTGCTGCCAACCGAACCTGGCCAGGTCGCGCGCGGTGAAGAACTTGCGGGCGGCAAGCCCGCGGGCGAAATGGAAGATCGACGCGCCCATCATCATGGTGTTGTCGACGTCGAAGAACGCCGCCGCGGTGAGGTCCTGCGGTATCGCCGGGCTGACCTCGTCGGGGATGGCCGACGCGGCGGCGGCCGAGGCCTCGCCCGCGATTTCGGCGCTGGTCACGGGCAGAGCGTCGGCCGGCCGGTCAGGCTGGGCAGCCACCGCGGGGCCTCCGGTACACAGCGGGGTCGGAAGCGCCCAGCGTACTGGGACGGGTCAGCCGCCGATGGTGATGTCTGGCAGACCGGGCAGCAGCGGCGGGATCGTGATGCGATCCACGCCAGGCACCGGCAGATTGACGCCGGACGGAGCTGCGCTGGTCGAAGGCTTGGTCTCGGTGCCACCGTTGACGCCCGGTGCGATCGTGGTCGGGTCCGGCAAGCCGAGCGCGCCGGGGTCCAGCCCAGCCGGCTCACCCGCCTGGCGGGCCTGCGGCGGTGCCACGCCCGCCGGCAGCGGCGTGCACTGGCCGTCGGCCGGCAGGATCCCGAGCTCGTCGCTCAGGCCAGAGGACAGCTCACGGCACGGCAGGCGCGTCTTCAGTGCGTCCGCCCGGCCACGCAGCCGGTCGAGCAGGGCCATCGACCCGTCCGCGTTGGCCAGCGACGGGGCCGGCAGGTCGCTGCGCAGGCCGCCGAGCGACGCCTTCTTCTCCACCGCCCAGTCCCGTAGGCCGTTGAGCTGCGCGGCGTCCACGCCTTCGACGTCACCGAGCAGCAGGCGGGACGCGGCCGCGGTGTCGGCGGCAAAGTCCTGCAGCGCCTGCTCGACCAGCGCCGAGGTGTCCTCGGACTGCTGGGAGTCGAGCAGCGCGGCGACCTCCTGCATGCGGGTGCCGGCGAGGTCGAGGTGGCGGTTGGCCTTGTCGACGGTGTCGAACGTCAAGCCGAGGCCGACGTTCTCCGCGGCCCGCTTGACCCCGTACAGCGTGTTGCCTGGCAGGGCTTCGCGGCTGAGGAACACGGCCATGGTGGCGATCGCGACCAGCAGCAACGTCGCTGCAGCTCCCACGATGGGGAACCGGCGGCGGGCCGAGACGTGGGCGGACTCGCTGCGACGAGCCCGCGCGCGCTGCAGTGGCGTGGCCTCGGCAGCTGCGTCGTCAGGCGTGTCGGAAGGTGTGGTGGAGACGGCGGGCCGTAGCTCGGGGCCGTCCGAACGGTGCCGGCCGCGGACGGCACCCGCGGTGGCGATGCGTTCGGTGACCTGGTCTGCCTCGGACGGCGCGGTGTCGAACCGGGCGGCCTCGCGCGGCGTGTTCTGCCCCTCGATCGCGGCGAACAGGCGCGCCTTCATCCGGGCCGACTCGGCGGCGTCGGGGGACAGGGCCGCGCCGGTGTCGCGCAGCATCAAGACGACGTGCAGGTCGCGGCGGAGCGCGGCGTTCAGCGGGAGACCGGTGAGATTCGCGGTCTCCACCGCTGCAGCGAACCGCTGCTCGTCCTCGCCCCAACCCACAGGCATGTCGGTTGTCCTCACTGACCTCGCGCCGCTGTTCGGCACGTACATCTATTGAACGATTCGACTAGGCCAAGGGTTACGTCTTGGCGGCCGTTCACCGCATTGTGTGTGCCGCCGACCGACGGAGAGGTTGGCAGGACCCGGAAATCGTGGTTCATCGCAGCCCCTCCGGTAGGAGCTGCCCGAGCCGGCGCACCGCGCGGTGCTGCAGTGCCTTCACGGCTCCTTCGTTACGCCCCATCAGCCGCGCGGTCTCGGCGACCGACAGTCCCTGCAGGAACCGCAGCGCGATGCACTCTTGCTGGTCGGGGTTGAGCTTGGCGACGCAGCGCAGCAGCTCGTCGTGGGTCGCGCCGTCCACGACCTGCTGCTCGGGGCCGCACGTCGCCGGGCTGAAGTCGGCGATCTCGGAGGTGGTCTTCTCCAGCCGGTAGCGGCTGGACTTCACGTGGTCGAGCACGAGGTTGCGCGCGATCGTGATGAACCAGGCGCCGATGTCGCGGCCCTGGTAGCTGACCGTGGCGATCCGGCGCAGGGCGCGGACGAACGTTTCGTGCGTGACGTCCTCGGCGACGCCGCGGTCGTTGATCCGGAACAGCACGTACCGGAAGACCACTTCGTGGTACCGGTCGTAGAGGCGGGCGAAGGCGTCCATATCGCCGGCCTGGGTTGCCTTGACCAGCACCCATACGCCCTCGCCGGGCTGCTCCACGCGCGCCGGCTCCGCTCCGACCGGGCCGATGCCGGGGTTGGAGTCGTTCGGCCGGGGTAGCGGGAGCGGCAGCTCCGGCAGGTCGGTACGCCCAGCGGCCCGGTCGACGGACGGAGCGTCGAAGGACGGACCGTAGTGCTCGAACCGGGGAGCCGGCGGCTCTGGCCTGCTCGCAGATGCCGGCTGTCTCACGGCACCCGGCGACATCTCCGCGGCCGATGGTTGGGCGTGGAGAATACGGATGGCACGGGGCGGTTGGGTCACGATTCCAGGGGACCCGTCGCAATCTGCACACGCGGGCTTGACCGCGGGCCAAGCTTCATGGCTGCGCTCCCTCGAACTCGTCGCGGACCGACCCCGTCGTGATCACCGGGCGGTTAGCTGTAGCGGGCGAGCATAGAGGGAGCCGGCCGCCTCGCAGGGCACCGAGCCAGGGTGCGGGGGCGCGAGAAGGTGAACGGCGGTGGGGGAGCGGTCGGCGTCACCCCGAGCCACGAAAGTGGGTCACGAGGCCCCCACGGGTGCGGTGAGTGTCGGGTTGGCTGCGCTGCCCGGCGGGGTGCGAGACTCAATCCGTCGAGAGCCAACGAGGTGGAGGTCCAGGCGTGGGCAGCTCGCCGAGCCCGGACGAAAAGGTCGGCCTGCAGCGCAATCTGGCCGACCTGGTGACGGCGGCGGCCCAGCGCGGGCCCGATCACCCAGCCTTGATCGACACGGTCACCGGCGGGACGGTGCGGTGGGCCGAGCTGGACCGCGCGGTGGATGCCGTGGCGCGCCGGCTGCGCGCGTCGGAGATGAGCCCCGGCGACCGGGTCCTGATCCGGCTGCCTGCGGGCGTGGCGTTCTGCGTCGCGCTGTTCGGCGCTCTTCGTGCAGGTGGGGTGGCCGTTCCGGTCGGCACCGGAGCCGCGGGTCGTGAGCTGGAGCTGATCCTCGCGGACTGTTCACCGCGCGTGGTGCTCGGCCGGCCCGGTGACGAGGTACTCCGTGCCGCCTCGTCGGCGGCCGGCGTCGAGGCGCTCGACGCTCCGGACACCGGCGACGAGGCCGCGGGTGGCGAGCCATCCATCGGCGGCGGCGAGGACCTCGCCGTACTCAGCTACACCTCCGGCACCACCGGCGTGCCCCGCGGGGTGCAGCTCTCGCACCGGGCGCTGCTGGCCAACCGCGCTCAGACCGACGCGTTGCGCCCGGCGCCGGTGACGCCGGCGGACCGGGTGCTGCTGACGCTGCCGCTGTTCCACATCTTCGGGCTGGGCGCCGGGTTGCTGCAGGTGTGCTGGGCCGGTGCCACCGGCGTGCTGGTGGACCGGTTCGACCCGGCCGCGACCGTCGAGGTGATCCGCGAGCACCGCGTCACCGTGGTCGCCGCTGTGCCGGCGATGTACCGGGCCTGGCTGGACCTGCCGGCCGAGCTGCTGCGCGCCCGGTTCAACAGCGCCCGGCTGTGCACCGCCGGTGGTGCCCCGCTGCCGCCGCACCTGCTCGCCGCCTTCGCCGCCACCACCGGCCTGGAGATCATCGAGGGCTACGGCCTGACCGAGACCGGCCCGGTGCTCACCACCAACCAGGTCTCCGGGGTGGCAAAGCCCGGCTCGGTGGGTCGCCCGCTGCCCGGCGGGGCCGGCGCGGCCCCGGTGGAGATCCGCCTCGTCGACAGCTCGGGGCGTCCGCTCGATGAGCCAGACGGCCTCGGTGACGTCGTCTTCGGCAGCGACGACGATCTGCCCGGCTCGGCGGCCGACGACGAGGACGAGCTCGAAGGTCTGCGGGACCCGGTGCACGACACCGGGTTGGTCGCCGCCCGGGGGCCCAACCTGTTCTCCGGCTACTGGCCCGACGGCGCGGGCGGTCCGGATGAGCAGGGCTGGTTCCGCACCGGCGACGTCGGCTTCTTCGACGCCGAGGGTGACCTCCATCTCGTCGACCGGACGTCGGACCTGGTGATCGTCAACGGCTTCAACGTCTACCCGCGCGAGGTGGAGCAGGTGCTCATGGAGCACCCCGCGGTCGCCGAGGCGGCCGTCGTCGGCGTGCCCGACGACCGCTCCGGCGAGGCGGTGAAGGCCGTGATCGTGCTGCACGCCGACGGTGCCGCGGAGCTGGGCGAGCAGGAGATCCGCGAGTTCTGCGTGCAACGGCTGGCCCGCTTCAAGGTGCCCACGGTTGTGCAGTTCGTCGACCAGCTGCCGCGATCGCCGATCGGCAAGCTCTACCGCCGCTCCCTGCGCTGATGGCGGACCGGGCGCCGGAGGGCGACGCGGTTGCCGCGGGTCCGCGCGTCACGGTGATGACACGCCAGGGCTGCCCGCCGTGCCACACCATGCAGGCGGAGGTCCAGCGGATCTGTGCCGAGCTGGGTCAGAGCTGGACGGTGATCGACGTCGACACCGACCCACGGCTGCGCGCCGCCTACGGTGACCGCGTTCCGGTGATCCTCGTCGACGGCGCCGAGCTCGGGTCCTGGACCCTCGACGAGCCGCAGCTGCGGGCAGCGCTGCTCGGTGACGGCGGGTGACCGACCGATGACCAGCCGAACCGGCCGCGCAGGCCAAGCCGAAACCCGACCATGAGTACGCCGTCGACGCCGCAGACCGAGAAACCTCCGAGGTCGGACGGCGACGGTCGAGCCATCCCGGCGGCGATCGCCACGCTGGTCGGGCTGCTCGCGTTGGCCGCCGCACTGGGCGTCGGCCACCTGCTGGCCGGGTTCATCGCGCCGCAGTCCTCCCCGTTCGTCGCGGTCGGCGACGGCTTCATCCGGATCACGCCGCCGTTCCTGCTCGAGTTCGCCAAATCCACGTTCGGCCTCAACGACAAGCTCGTGCTGAACATCGGCATGGGCGCGATCATCGCGCTGGTGGCCGTCGTCGCCGGTCTGGTGTCGCGGCGCAGCAGCCGGCCGGGCCGGGCGATCTTCATGGTGCTCGGGCTGGTCGGCCTGCTGGCCGCTCTGACCTCGCCGGTGTTCGAGCTGCTCGGGATGATCGCGCCGCTCGGTGCCCTCGTCGCCGGGGTCGGCGTGTTCGGCTGGCTGCACGGGCTTGCGCTCGACGCTGCCGGCGGATCAGCGGGCGAGCCTCGTGACGCTGCCGACCGGGGCGGCCTGTCCCGCCGCCGGCTGCTGATGGGCACGGCAGTCAC
>JACDBJ010000324.1 GCA_013695005.1 Pseudonocardiales bacterium | reverse complement strand
CGGCTCGGCGGCTCGGAGCGTGCCAGGACGCGGCACACCGAACGCGGCAAGCTGCTCCCGCGTGACCGGGTCGACGCGCTGCTCGACGTCGGCTCGCCGTTCCTCGAGCTGTCTCCGCTGGCCGCGCACGGCATGTACGGCGGCGAAGCCCCGGCGGCGGGGATCATCACCGGGATCGGGCGGGTGTCGGGCCGCGAGTGCCTGATCGTCGCCAACGACGCCACCGTCAAGGGCGGCACGTACTACCCGATGACCGTCAAGAAGCACCTGCGCGCGCAGGAGGTGGCGCTGCACAACCGGCTGCCGTGCATCTACCTGGTGGACTCCGGCGGGGCGAACCTGGCGGCGCAGGACGAGGTGTTCCCCGACCGGGAGCACTTCGGGCGGATCTTCTTCAACCAGGCCCAGATGTCGGCGCGGGGCATCCCGCAGATCGCCGCGGTGCTCGGCTCTTGCACCGCCGGCGGGGCGTACGTGCCGGCGATGAGCGACCAGGCGGTGATCGTCCGCAACCAGGGGACGATCTTCCTCGGCGGCCCGCCGCTGGTGAAGGCCGCGACCGGCGAGGAGGTCAGCGCCGAGGAGTTGGGCGGCGGCGAGCTGCACTCCCGGATCTCCGGCGTCACCGACCACCTGGCCGTCGACGACGCCGACGCGCTGCGGATCGTGCGCTCGATCGTCGCCGACCTCGGCCCGCGCTCGCCCCGGCCGTGGGAGGTGCGGGCGTCGGACGAGCCGGTCGTGGACCCGGCCGGGCTGTACGGCGCGGTGCCGGCCGACAGCCGCACCCCGTACGACGTGCGCGAGGTGATCGCCCGGCTGGTCGACGGAAGCCGGTTCGACGAGTTCAAGGCCGAGTACGGGCCGACGCTCGTCACGGGGTTTGCCCGGCTCCGCGGCCACCCGGTCGGCGTGCTGGCCAACAACGGGATCCTGTTCTCCGAGTCGGCCCTCAAGGGCGCGCACTTCATTCAGCTGTGCGACCAGCGCTCGGTGCCGCTGGTGTTTCTGCAGAACATCACCGGGTTCATGGTCGGGCGGGAGTACGAGGCGGGCGGCATCGCCAAGCACGGCGCGAAGATGGTCACCGCGGTGGCGTGCGCTCGGGTGCCGAAGCTCACCGTGGTGATCGGCGGCTCGTTCGGCGCCGGGAACTACGCGATGTGCGGGCGCGCGTACTCGCCGCGGTTCCTGTGGATGTGGCCCAACGCGCGGATCTCGGTGATGGGTGGCGAGCAGGCAGCGGCTGTGCTGTCGGCGGTTCGGGGTGACGCCGGCGGCGCCGGTGACGCGGCGGACGTCCGGGCGCAGTACGAGGAGCAGGGCAACCCGTACTACGCGACCGCGCGGCTGTGGGACGACGGGGTGATCGACCCGCTGCAGACCCGCGACGTGCTCGGCCTCGCGTTGTCGGTCGCGGCGAACGCCCCGCTCGACCCGCTGGGCTACGGCGTCTTCCGGATGTGATCAATGTTCTCCACGGTGCTGGTGGCCAACCGCGGTGAGATCGCCGTTCGGGTGATCCGGACGCTGCGGGTGCTCGGGGTGCGATCGGTGGCGGTCTTCACGCGCGTGGATGCCGATTCGGCGCACGTGGCCGTCGCAGATGTCGCGGTGCAGGTCACGGACTACCTCTCGATTCCCGAGATGCTCGACGCGGTGGCCCGCAGTGGCGCGCACGCCGTGCACCCTGGTTACGGCTTCCTGTCGGAGAACGCCGGGTTCGCGGCGGCGTGCGAGGCGGCCGGTGTGGTGTTCGTCGGGCCGCCGGTGGCCGCGATCGAGGCGATGGGCGACAAGATCCGCGCGCGGGCGATCGCCGCCGAGGCCGGCGTCCCGGTGCTGCCGGGCAGCGTGGGGGCGGGCCTGACCGATGCCGAGCTGGTCGCGCAGGCCGCGGAGATCGGATACCCGCTGCTGGTCAAGCCGTCGGCCGGCGGTGGCGGCAAGGGCATGCGCGTCGTCGACGAACCAGCGGAGCTGCCCGACGCGCTCGCGGCTGCTCGCCGGGAGGCACGCGGGGCGTTCGGCGACGACGACCTACTGCTGGAGCGGTACCTGCCGCGAGCTCGCCACATCGAGGTCCAGGTGCTCGCCGACGGCCACGGCACGGTGCTGCACCTCGGCGAGCGCGAGTGCTCCCTGCAGCGCCGGCAGCAGAAGCTCGTGGAGGAGGCCCCGTCCCCCTTTGCTCTGCTTACTCCCACGCAACGGCAGCAGCTCGGCACCGACGCCGTGCGTCTCGCGCGGGCGGTCGGCTACACCGGCGCCGGTACCGTGGAGTTCATCGTCGCCGCCGATGACCCGGACGACTACTTCTTCCTCGAGACGAACACCCGGCTGCAGGTAGAGCACACCGTCACCGAGACCGTGACAGGCCTCGACCTGGTCGAGCTGCAGCTGCGGGTGGCCGCCGGCGAGCCACTGTCGCTGCGTCAGGGCGACCTCGCGGTGCACGGCCACGCCGTCCAGGCGCGGCTCTACGCAGAGGACGCGTCCCGCGGTTTCCTGCCCACCGGCGGGCGGATGCTGGCGGTTCACGAGCCCGCGCTGCCGCACGTCCGGGTGGACTCTGGCCTGCGCGCCGGCGTCACCATCGGCCCCGACTACGACCCGCTGCTCGCCAAGATCATCGCTTGGGGTGCCACCCGGGCCGAGGCCCTGCAGCGGCTCGACGCCGCGCTCGCGGACACCGCCGTCCTCGGCGTGACCACCAACACCGGCTTCCTCCGCGCGTTGCTCGCCCACCCCGACGTCGCCGCTGCCCGGCTCGACACCGGGCTGGTCGAGCGGAATCTCGCCGAGCTGGCCGCGGCCGCTCCCGTCCCCGAGC
>JACDBJ010000320.1 GCA_013695005.1 Pseudonocardiales bacterium | reverse complement strand
CCGGCCGGCAGGATCGAGCACGATGGCTCCGACACATACCACCGGCCAGTCGCCGCCCGTCACGGTGAGTGACGCTAACATCCGCGCGGAGTATCCCCGCGTGCCGGATACCGTTTGCCCCCGCCGGTGCGGTACAAACAAGATCCGACGGAAATTGCGATGCGCATAGGTGGTTGACGTGAATGTGAAGAAGATCGTGGGGTTGCTCGCGATCGCTCTCCTGTTGTTCTTCGTCATCACCCAGCCGTCAGGGGCGGCGGGCGTCGTACAGACCATCCTCGGCACGCTGCGCGACGCCGCTGAGGCGATCATCGCGTTCTTCCAGAGCCTGTTCTGAGTGCAGTGCTCGCCCCCCGGGAGATCGACGAGTACATCCTGCCGACCGAACGGCGGATCATCCGGGTACGCGAGCACTGGGCCGTGATGCTCACCCCGATCCTGCAGTCGGGGGCCGTGCTGGTGCTCATCGTCCTCGCCGAGCAGAACCTGCCCGACAGCGTCTTTGTGGACAACCTGGCCTTCTACGGTGCGCTGGTCGTCGTCGTGCGGTTCACGATTCTGGTCATGCTCTGGTGGGTCGAGCGCATCGTGGTGACCGACAAACGGGTGATGAAGTCCCAGGGCATCATCACCCACAAGGTCGGAATGATGCCGCTTGGCAAGGTCACCGACCTAACCTTCGTGCGCAGCCTGACAGGCCGGATGTTCGGCTATGGCAAGATCGTCATCGAGTCCGCCGGGCAGGCCCAGGCGTTCGACGAGATCGACTACATCCCGCGGCCGGAGGAGATCTACGAGGCGATCTCCGAACTGGTGTTCGGCGAGAAGCGCCAGACCCGCTCGGGGCTGCTGCCACTGCCGCGGCGCCGCGGCCGCTGAGCGCGGCACGATAGCGGCGTGCGCATCGACCTGCACTCCCACTCCAACATCTCCGACGGCACCGACACACCCGCCGAGCTGATGGCGGCCGCCGCCGCGGCAGAGCTCGACGTGCTGGCACTGACCGACCACGACACCACTGCGGGCTGGGACGTGGCCGCCGCCGCTCGGCCCGCTGGAACACGCCTGGTGCGCGGTGCCGAGCTGTCCTGCGTGAGCGTCGACGAGCGTGGCGGGCGCGTCTCGGTGCACCTGCTCGGTTATCTGTTCGACCCCGAGCACCCCGCCGTGGTGGCCGAGCAGCGGCGGCTACGGGCGGAACGACGCAGCCGGCTGCACCAGATGGCGCGGCTGATGGCAGCGGACGGGTACCCGGTCGAGCCGGACCTGCTGCTAGGCGCGCTCGGACCCGACGCCCCGGCGGGCCGGCCGCACCTCGCGCGAGCGCTGGTGTCCGCAGGCGTCGTGGACAGCGTCGGGGAGGCGTTCGCGACCTTGTTGCACGGCCGCAGCCCGTACTACCTGCGGCGCACCGACACCCCGGTGCACGAGGCGCTGGAGATGGTGGCCACCGCGGGTGGCGTGAGCGTGCTGGCTCACGCCTTCGCCACCCGCGGCCCGAACGTCGAGCCTGCCGTGATCGCCGAACTCGCCGAGCACGGCCTCGCCGGGCTCGAGGTCGACCATCCCGACCACGACGAGGACGCCAGGTCCCGCCTGCGCACGCTCGCTGCCGAGCTCGACCTGCTGCCCACCGGCTCCAGCGACTATCACGGCGACAACAAGCTGAACCGGCTCGGCGCCGAGAGCACCCCGCCGGAGGTGTTGGCCGAGCTCGTCGCCCGGGCCAGCGGTGTCAGCGTTCTTGGGTGACGCGTTCTTGGGTGACGGGTCCTGAGGTGACGGGCCTGGCGGCTACCGTGGGCCCCGTGCAGGGGCAGCTCGGTCTGGAAGGGATGCCGCGCCGGCTCGTGCGCGCCACGCCGTCGCGGCTGTCCGCGTGGATGGACTGCCCGCGGCGCTACCGGATGGCCTACCTCGACAGGCCCGCACCGCCACGCGGAGGCGCCTTCGCGCACAACACCCTCGGCGCCGTCGTGCACAACGCCCTGCGGGCCGTCTTCGACCTCCCGGTACGCGGCCGGACGGCTGACGCGGCCGCCGGGTTGGTCGACAAGCTGTGGAAGGACGAGGGCTTCCGCGACGCCGAGCAGGCGGCGACCTACCGGGAGCGCGCCCGGTGCTGGGTGGCGGACTATGTCGACGAGCTCGACACCGACGCCGAACCGGTCGGCGTCGAGCGCTGGGTGTCGACGCCGACGGACCGGATCGTCGCCGAGGGCCGGGTGGACCGGATCGACGAGCGGAGCGGCCGGCTGGTGGTGGTCGACTACAAGACCGGCCGGCACGCGCTGACCGTCGACGACGCCCGCGGCTCACAGGCGCTCGCGCTGTATGCGCTGGCCGCCCGCCGCACGCTGCGCCGGCCCTGCACCCGCGTCGAGCTGCATCACCTGCCCAGCGGCGACGTCGCGGCCTGGGAGCACAACGACGAGTCGCTGGCGCGCCACCTGCGGCGCGCGGAGGAGGCCGGCGACGAGATCGCGGTGGCCACCGACGCCCTCGCCGACGGTGGCGACCCCGAGCTGTTGTTC
>JACDBJ010000314.1 GCA_013695005.1 Pseudonocardiales bacterium | reverse complement strand
GTGCGCTACCCGCGTGACGTCGCACTCGCGCTGGCCGCGGGGGCGTCGGCGGCGATGATCGGCTCCTGGTTCGCCGGCAGCTACGAGTCCCCCGGCGACCTGCTGCGCGACGAGTCGGGGCGGCCGTACAAGGAGTCGTTCGGGATGGCGTCCAAACGCGCGGTCAGCGCCCGCACCGGCGGCGAGCACGCCTTCGACCGCGCCCGCAAGGGTCTGTTCGAGGAGGGCATCTCCAGCTTCCGGCAGCTGCTGGACCCCGAGCGGCCCGGCGTGGAGGACCTGCTCGACTCGATCTGCGCAGGCGTCCGCTCGGCGTGTACCTACGCCGGCGCGTGCACCATCACCGAGCTGCACGAGCGGGCCGTGGTCGGCGTGCAGACCGCCGCCGGCTACGCCGAAGGCCAACCCGCCGGCCTGTGAGCCGCGCGTCCGCCGTGTCCGTCCAAGATCACCGCGAACGCTACGCCACGGTCGTCAACGCAACGCTGACGTGACGCTCGCGGCGATCATGCGAGGGTGGGCGGGCATGCGGAGGAGCCATCCGAGCGGTTAGGCGGCGGGGCCCTCCAGCAGCTCGGTGACCAGCGCGGCGATCGGCGAGCGTTCCGAGCGGGTGAGGGTGAAGTGGGCGAACAACGGGTGCCCCTTGAGCTTCTCGATCACCGCCGCAACACCGTCGTGCCGGCCGACCCGCAGGTTGTCGCGCTGCGCGACGTCGTGGGTGAGCACGACGCGTGAGCCGCTTCCCAGCCGCGACAGCACCGTGAGCAGCACGTTGCGCTCCAGCGACTGCGCCTCGTCGACGATCACGAACGCGTCGTGCAGCGAACGGCCACGGATGTGGGTCAGCGGGAGCACCTCGAGCAACCCGCGGGCGAGCACCTCGTCGAGCACGTCCTGGCTGACCAGGGCACCGAGGGTGTCGAATACCGCCTGCGCCCAGGGCGCCATCTTCTCGCTCTCGCCGCCGGGCAGGTAGCCCAGCTCCTGACCGCCGACGGCGTACAGCGGGCGGAACACCACGACCTTGCGGTGCTGCCCGCGCTCCATCACCGCCTCGAGTCCGGCGCACAGCGCGAGCGCGGACTTCCCGGTGCCGGCCCGGCCGCCGAGCGAGATGATCCCGACGTCGGGGTCGAGTAGCAGGTCGAGCGCGATGCGCTGCTCGGCGCTGCGCCCGTGCAGGCCGAAGGCCTCCCGGTCGCCGCGGACCAGCTGGATCCGCTTGCCGGGGGTGACCCGACCCAGCGCGGCCGACGAGCCGCCCAGCAGCCGCAGGCCGCTGTGGCACGGCAGCTCGCGCGCCGTGTCGTGGTCGGCGACCCCGTCGCGGAACAGCGTGTCGATCAGCTCGGAGCCCACGTCGAGGTCGCTGATCCCCGTCCAACCCGATGGCACGACGTCCTGGGCGTGGTACTCGTCGGCCTGCAGGCCGACCGCCGCCGCCTTGACGCGCAACGGCATGTCCTTGGTGACCAGCACGACCTCGCCCAGCTGACCGCCGGCGACACGTTCCGCGGCGAGGTTGAGCGCGCACGCCAGGATCCGGCTGTCGTTGCTGTCGGTGCGGAAACCCGCTGGCAAGACCTCGGGGTCGGCGTGGTTCAGCTCGACGTGCAGGCTGCCGCCGGCCTCCGCAATGGGTATCGGCGCGTCCAGCCTCCCGTACTTGATCCGCAGGTCGTCGAGCAACCGAAGAGCCTCACGCGCGAACCAACCCAGCTCGGGGTGGTGCCGCTTTGCTTCCAGCTCGGAGATCACGACCAGGGGCAACACCACGGCGTGCTCGTCGAACCGCGTCACTGCCCATGGGTCGGACAGCAGCACGGAGGTGTCCAGCACATAGCAGCGTGGGCTGGCGGAAGAGTCGGGGGCGGGGCGTCGATCGGTCAACGGAGGCTCCCTCACGGGCACGGCACCGCGCCCGCACACTGGTGGGCCGGCCGGACCTGCTCGGACGTGCCGCCGGCGAACTGCGTGCCGTCGGTACGGCCGCGAGGGCCGGGTGCCGGCCCCCTCGTGTTCTTGCGACCACGACCAGGGCCTCCCCGGGCGGTCCGCATCCAGAACGTCCCGCCACTTGAGAAGGTACCGGCGGTGGATAGGGCTAGGTCAACACCGGCGCGGCATCTTTCGGTGATCTGGCCCACCGGAAGTAACGGTTTGGGCTATCGCGGCGCCGGTTTCGTCACCGCCAGGAGCGGTCCACGCCCTGCTCAGGCAGCCATTTCGGCGCGGATGGCGGAGGGAACCAGCGGCTCGTCCAGCAGCCGCAGGTATCGCTGACCCAGCGGCTCGGCGGCCGGGCGGGCGTCGAGCCACGCCCGCAGGAGCCGGTAACCCTCCACGTAGGTGCTCGTGTAAGCCCGCCACAGCGGGTGGGCGAGGAACCGGAGGATCTGCCGCGCACGCTCCTCGGGCACCAGCAGCCAGCGACGCAGGTAGGCCACCACGTCGTCCTGGGACGCCCCGCGGTCGTGCAGCAGCAGCGCGGCGTCCTGCCGCACCGACAGCAGCGAGCCCATCGCCAGCTCGGCGCGCTCGGCAAGCTCACCCTCCATGTGCAGCCCGAGGTCGGCGAGGATCTCCTGCGCCCACGGGCCCCAGCCGGCGCCGACGACGGCGTGCAGCCCCAGGTCGGCCAGGCCTTCGGCCATCAGGCACTGCGGCGTGTTCACCAGGAAGATCGTCTGCTCGCCGTGGCCGCGGCGCACCACCAGGCCCGACTCCTTGCGGCAGTGCTCGGTGTGGTGACCGGGGTAGGACTCGTGCGCGACCAGGTGCGGCAGGTGCGACATGCGGTGGCCGACGTCGGCGTTGATCGCCACCCGCGAGCGGTAACGCCCCAGGTAGTAGTTGAAGCCGCTCCACGGCTCGTCGGTCACCACCTCGTAGTTGACGGTCTCCTCCGGCGGCAGCCCGAACTCGTCGCGGACCTTGTCCCGCAGCGCGCTGGACAGCGCGTGCACCGCCTCCTCCAGCCGTGCCGGCGGGATCTCGTCGCGTGCGCGGTACGCGGCGAGCCGGTCGGACAGCGGTCCTGCACCCGGCAGCAGCTCGTCGAGCGCACGGTGCGCCTGCTCGTACTGCTCCGGGTCTCCTTGGTGGATCTCGACATCGAAGTAGGTCTGCACCTCGGCGGGAAACGCGACGGGCTCGCCGGCCAGCCGCCGGGCCGAGCACTCCAGCGCGGCGAGGTGGCAGCTCAGGAAACGAGCTCGGTCCGGCTCGAAGCCGGCCCCGGCGACCTCGGCCGCCAACTCACGGGCCTGGCGGCGCAGTGTCGTCGGATCAGGTGAAGGTTCTGCCGCTACCTGGCGCTGCAGTGCAGGATCACCGGTGAACGCGTCGACAAACCCGTCGACGAGCCGGTCGAAGCGCAGGCCGAGCCGGATGTAGTCGCGTACGAGGTCCCCAGGGTCCACAAGGAATGCAACCTAGCCGCTGGCGGTCTGTGCGGCCCGCGCAGCTGGATCCGGTGCCCCGCACTCTTGATCCCTCATCCGGGTGACGAGTCGCGACACTCCGTGTGAGTACGGCAGCAATCTCCGTTAACCCAGGCGGCTAAAAGGCGCTCGAAAGAATGCGTATCTAAACTAGCTGTATTCACTTCATCCGATGGGGTTACACAGTTTGGTTAGCCCTGATCAAGGCACTACATTTGTGCCAGTCAGCGTTGGCTCCCCAACGCAGACGCTGACACCGGGTTTGTGCGAACACACACAGCGTGTGTCGCTAAGTCACAGGAGATGAAGACTTTGCTGAAGAAGACTGGAATCGTCGCCGCCGCCGCCACCGCCGGCCTGCTCGCGTTCACCCCCCTCGCGTTCGCCAACAACAACACCAACAACCAGGCCACCAACAACAACACGGCCCCCGCGGGCGACTGCAACATCTCCCAGCGCACCGGAG
>JACDBJ010000310.1 GCA_013695005.1 Pseudonocardiales bacterium | reverse complement strand
GGCCTACACCCGGCGGGCGGTCACCGACGCCGTGCACCCCCGAGCCGGCGGGAGTCATCGACGAGATCATGGCGGGCAAGGCGCTGCGCCGCGTGGTGCTGGACCGGCCGGACAAGGAGTTCGAATTTCTGCTCACCGAGGGCGCGCTGCGCTGGCGGCTGCTCGACGCCGCCGGCATGGCCAAGCAGCTGGAGCACCTGGCCGCCATCGCCGCCCGGCCCAACGTCACAGTCGAGGTGATCCCGTTCAGCGTCGAGGTGCCGACCGGCCCGCTGAACATGTTCTCGCTCTACGACGACCGGCTGGCCGCCATCGAGGACAAGACCGGCCTGCTCATGCTGCGTGACCCGACCGACGTGCGGTACTACACCGAGCTGTTCGAGCTCTACCGCCGCTACGCGCTGCGCGGCGCGGACGCCCGCGACTTCGTGCTCTCGGTGGCCGAGGACTTCCGCCGAGACTCGTGATCGGCGCCTCCCGCGCCGAGGACGCCGGAGCCCCAGAGCAACGCTGTTGTAGAACTACGCAGGGATGTCGTGCTCAGGCCCCGATCAGCTCCGCCATCAGCTGCATCTGGTAGTCGAAGTACTCCTCGCGTTCGTTGATCACGTTGTTGAGCTGGCCGAAGACCTCGAAGCTGACCGCACCGAAGAGGTGGATCCAGCCCACCGTTCCGCGCGCCAGCAGCGCCTCGGGGACATCCGGGAACTCCTCGGCCCGCAGGCGTGTCAGGTCGGGCTGGAGCGGTCCGGGTAGGTCGGCCTGCTCCAGGGGTCGAATCGCGCCGGCCGCGAGGCCGTCGGCGAGGATGCGCACCAGAGCCCGGGGCGTGCGGACGGCGGCGCGGCTCGTCTCCAGCGGTGCGACGTACCCCGGGACCGGGCTGCCGAAGATCAACGCATACTCCGACCGGTTGTCCAGGGCCCACGTCCGTACCCCGTGCGCGATGCCTAGCCAACGTCCCCGCAGGTCAGCGCGGTCGGTGAGGGCGGCGTCGGCGGCCTCGACCGCGTCGCCGAGCGCGTTGTACGCGTCGGTGATCAACGCCGTGAGCAGCTCGTCGCGGCTCCCGAAGTAGCGGTAGAGCGCCGAGGAGACCATCCCCATGTCGCGGGCGACGGCACGCAAGGACAGGTTGGAGCCGTCCGCGGCGAGGTGGCGGCGCGCGACGGACTTGATCTCCTCGACCATCTCCGCCCGGACCCGAGCGCGCAGGGAGGCCGCTGTCATGGACGAGATTGTTGCACACATTCGAGAGCACTGCTCTTGACGTCGGCAACGGGCGGTGTAACCATGGGTCTACAACGAGAGCAGTGCTCTCCCAAACGTGGATCTAAAGGAGCGTCATGTCGCTACACGTCATCGTCGGAGCCGGCGCGGTCGGCTCGGCCACCGCTCGACTGCTGGCCGAGCGTGGAGACCAGGTCCGGCTGATCAGCCGCCGTGGCACGGGACCGACCGACGTCACCGGAGTCGAGCTCGTCGCCGCCGATGCCAGCGACGCGCAGCGGCTCGCCGAGCTCACCGCGGGCGCCAGCGTGATCTACAACTGCGCGAACCCGCCGTACCACCGCTGGTCCACGCAATGGCCGCCGATGGCGGCTGCGCTGCTCACCGCAGCGGAAGCCAGCGGCGCCGTCCTGGTCACGATGAGCAACCTCTACGGGTACGGGCCGGTGGACGGCCCGATGACCGAGGACCTGCCGCTGCGGCCGTCGACGGTCAAGGGCGAGATCCGGGCCCGGATGTGGCGCGACGCCCTCGTGGCCCACGAGGCCGGCCGGATCCGTGCGGTCGAGGCGCGTGCGTCGGACTACGTCGGCGCAGGGGCCACGTCGCTGCTGACCTCGGTCGTGCTGCCCAAGGTGGTCGCCGGCAAGAGGGCGCTCGTCCCGGCTGATCTCGACGTGCCACACAGCTGGACATACGTCGGCGACGTCGCCCGCACGCTCGCGGTGCTCGGCGCGGACGAGCGGGCCTGGGGCAGGGCGTGGCACGTGGCGACGGAGCCCGCGATGCCGATCCGTGAGGTGGCGACCCTTGCCGCGGAGCTCACCAGCGCGCCCGCGCCACGGCTGGCCCGGATGCCGGCCGCCGTGCTTTGGCTCGGTGGGCTGACCAATCCGACCGTGCGGGAGCTCCAAAAGATGATCTACCAGTTCCGACGGCCGTTCGTTCTCGATTCCACCGCTGTGACCAGCACCTTCGGACTCACGGCGACGCCGCTCGCGACCTCCCTGAAGGAGACCGTGGTAGCGCTCCAAGCCAGCCCGTGAGCCGGGCGGGCTGACCTCCGCGCTACAGCCCGAGCAGGGTGCGGACGTCCTCGCGAGCCTGGGCCATGCGCTCCGCGGCGCGGGCTCGTGCGGCGGGCAGCTCGGTGGGCTCCGGCACCGGTTCGACGATCTCGATATACGTCTTGAGCTTGGGCTCGGTGCCGGACGGCCGGATCACCACCCGGTCGTGCTCCTCGCGCAGCACGAGTACGTCGGGTGCCGGCAGCTCCGCACTGAGCTCGTCCTTGAGCCGCGCGACGAGGGCGTTGATTGACGCCCGGTCCAGGTCGAAGGAGATGCCCTCGGTGAGGTGCACGCCGTGCGCGATGGACAGCTCGTCCAGCACGTCCTGCAGGCTGCGGCCGGCGGCCTTGAGCGTCGCGGCCAGGTCGCAGGCCAGCACGGCGGCGGAGATCCCGTCCTTGTCGGCCACCGCCGCCGGGTCGACGCAGTAGCCGAGCGCCTCCTCGTAGCCGTAGATCAGACCCCGCCCGGCGCGGGCGATGTTCTTGAACCCGGTCAGCGTGACCGCGCACCGCGCACCATGGACGCTGGCGATCCGGCGCAGCATCGACGACGACACCACCGTGGTGGCCACCAGCGGGTCCGGGTGCTCGGTGCGGTCCAGCGTCGAGAGCACATGCTCGGCGAGCAGCTCACCGGTCTCGTCGCCGTGCAGCATCCGCCAGCCCCCGCCTGCCGACTCGGGCAGCGGCACGCCCAGCGCACAGCGGTCCGCGTCTGGGTCCAGCGCGACGGCGAGGTCGGCCTCCACCTCCGCGGCCAGCGCCAGCAGCGCGTCGGTCGCTCCCGGCTCCTCGGGGTTCGGGAACGCGACGGAGGGGAAGTCCGGGTCGGGCTTGGCCTGGGACGCCACCATGTGGACGTCGGTGAACCCGGCTCGGCGCAGCGCCTCGGTCACCGACTCCCCGCCGACCCCGTGCATCGGCGTCACGGCCACCCGCAGCTCGCGAGCCGTACCCCTTGGCAGCGAAGCGACCCGGTCCAGGTAGGCCTCCAGCAGGCTGGTGTCGACTCCTGCCCAGCCTTCGGCCACCGGGATGCTCGTCGCCCCCGGCTGGGCGTCGATGGCCGCCTCCACCATGGCGTCCACCGGCGAGCGCAGCTGGGCGCCGTCGGCGAGGAAGACCTTGTAGCCGTTGTCCGCGGGCGGGTTGTGCGACGCGGTGATCTGCACGCCGGCGGCCGCCTTGAGCTGGCGGACCGCGAACGCCAGCACCGGCGTCGGCAGCGGCGACGGCAGGACGTGCACGTCGAAGCCGGCCGCGGTGAGCACGCCGGCCGCCTCGGTGCAGAAGGCCTCCGAGCCGTGCCGGGCGTCGCGCCCGACGACGACGCGCGCACCGGCGTAC
>JACDBJ010000465.1 GCA_013695005.1 Pseudonocardiales bacterium | reverse complement strand
GAGATCGAGATCACGGACTCGGACGGTGACGAGCGGCTGCTCGTGTTCGGCCGGTTGGAGCTCGGCGCGGACCCCGACGAGGTCAGCGACCAGCTCAACCGCCTCGCCCGCTCGCCCGGCCCGCCGCCCTAAGCCGCCGTTTGGAGCTGAACCGCACGTTTTGGAGCCAACGCACGTGCGTTATGGAGACATATTGCTGTTTCGCGGGCTGCGGCGTGAGTAGGCGGCTAGAGCACCGACCACGTGAGCGCGATCAGCAGCAGCAGCGCGGCCAGCGCGCCGAGGGCGCCGGCCTGCCACGCCGTGCGGTTGCGTTCCGGGGCGTAGACCAGGGCGGCGGTGGCCGCGGCACCCACGGCAAGCCCACCGAGGTGAGCCGACCACGAGATGAACGGCACCACGAAGCTGATCACCAGGTTCATCGCGATCAGCGTGCCAAGCGGTCCGAGGGGCATCCGCAGCCGCCGGACGACCACGACCAGCCCGCCCATCAGCCCGAACACCGCACCGGACGCGCCGGCCAGCTGGTCGTTCGGATCCTGGAACAGCAACGCCGCCACCGAGCCGCCGAGCAGCGACACCAGGTAGACGCTCAGAAACCGGGCGCCCCCGAGCACCGGCTCGAGCTCGCGGCCGAGGATGTAGAGCGCGAGCATGTTCAGCAGCAGGTGGATCGGCCCGAAGTGCAGGAACCCGTTGGTCAGCAGCCGCCACCACTCGCCGTCGCTCGCCACCACGTCGGGGACCATCGACCACGCCCGGTACAGCGGGGACGCGTCGTTGCGCGCGATGCTGCCGGCCTGCATGGCCGTCACGACGAAGGCCGCGACGTTGAGCACGATCAGCACCGGCACGACCAGCGGCCGCTGCCCGACCCGACCGCCGCCGACGGTCACCGGCTGCCGTATCGACTGGGCGCCCTCGTTCACGCAGTCCACGCACTGGTAGCCCACCGAGGCCTCACGCAGGCACTCCGGGCAGGCCGGCCGGTCGCAGCGCACGCACCGCAGGCCCGTCGCTCGGTCCGGGTGCCGCACGCAACCGGGCAGCGCTTGACCGCCCTGGGGCTGCGGCGGGTATGGAGGTGGCGCGGACTGGCTCACGTCTCCGGTCAGTCCGAGATCTCGACGCTGATGATCATGACCTCGTTGACCGGGCGGTCCTGCCGGGTCGGGGTGACGCCGATCTTGTCGACGACCGCCTGCGACTGCGGGTCGGTGACCTCGCCGAAGATCGTGTGCTTGCGGTTGAGGTGGGGTGTCGGGCCCAAGGTGATGAAGAACTGCGAGCCGTTGGTGCCCGGGCCGGCATTGGCCATCGCGAGCAGATATGGCCGGTCGAACTTGAGGTCGGGGTGGAACTCGTCGCCGAACTCGTATCCAGGGCCACCGCGGCCAGTGCCCGTGGGGTCACCACCCTGGAGCATGAACCCGCCGATCACGCGGTGGAAGATCGACCCGTTGTAGAACGGTCCCGAGTCGGTGCCGGAGGCGTTCGGGTCGGAGTAGCTACCCTCACCGGTGGCCAGGCCAACGAAGTTGGCGACCGTCTTGGGGGCGTGGTCGGGGAACAGTTCGATCCTGATGTCACCCTCGGACGTCCGCAGCGTCGCGGTGCGGCCAGGGTTGCCTGAAGCAGTCACACCGCCATGGTGCCACCATGTTCGTTGTGCCGTCGGTGCGGCACCGTGGTCGGATAACCCGCGGAGCGGCGCTGTCGTCGATGTGCCGCACCGCGGCACGCGAGGAGGTCTAGCAATGAACGTGAAGAGCCTGGTACGTACGCGCGGGCGGGTTGCGTCGACGAGCGAGGATGCGGCCGAGACGGTCGGGGATGCGGTGGTGCGCCTCAGCGAGGAGGCTCGCGAGGATTTCGTGGACAAGGTCACCAAGGCTCGTCGTGAGCTGGCCGACCGCATCGACCCCGACCCGATCCCGCGCCGGCTGCGTCGCTGGCTGGTGTGGGGCGCGCTGTTCGGCGCGACGGTCGCGGCGGCTGCGGTGCTGTGGGGACGACGGTCGCGGCGTCGGGAGGACATCTTCTTCGACGCCTCGGAGAACGGTCAGCCACGGGTCGAGGGCGACGGGCC
>JACDBJ010000292.1 GCA_013695005.1 Pseudonocardiales bacterium | reverse complement strand
CGATGCTGTGGCTGGCGTGCCTAGGCGTCGCGCTGTGCGTGATCGACATCGTGCACCACCGGTTGCCCGATGCTCTGGTCGTGGCCCTGTTCGGAGGTGGTGCCGTGCTTGTTGGTGTTGCCGTAGTGCGCGAGCCCGAGGGCGTCGGTGGGCTGGGGCGCGGCATGGGCGCGGCTGGCGTGGTGCTCGTCGCTGGCCTGCTCGGCCTGTTCGCGGCCGGTTCGGGTGTCGGTCGAGGCGATGTGACTTTCTCCGCGGCCCTTGCCCTGTTTCTCGGGGCTCGAAGCTGGACAGCGGTGGTGTACGGGTTCATGTTCGGTGCCGTGCTGCTCGCCGTCGCCGCTGTCAGTCTGCTGGCTGTTCGCGGAGGCGGTCGGAATCGGCGGATGGCGGCCGGCCCGTCGATGTTCCTCGGCGCGGTCGCGGCTGTCGTCGTCCTTGCTCCGTGAGGGTGACCGCCGTCGCTCGTTCGGCCTAGCGGTGCTAGGTGAGTTGCCCCACCGCTTGATCTTGTTGAGGATTTCTAGTCGATTCGGCCACGAAGCGCGGGTGGGTTCCGGTACGCAGACGGTCGAGCGATGCACCGCCAAGTTGGGGAACACACTGGCCATCATGAACCCGACTTCCGCAGCTCGTAGGCAGATTTGGCCTTGATCGAGAGTGTTTCGCCTGGTCAAATGGGATGCGGCCTCGTGCGGGAGCCCAAAAACGTAGTAACACGTGTCGGTGCCGGTCGCGGGGTGTGGCAGCTGGTATGACTTGCGGCCATGTACCTACGGGAGACCCGTCGCCGCAACGCTGATGGGTCCGAGGTCTGCTACGTCGCGCTGGCGCACAACGAGCGTGACAAGGACACCGGGGTCTCGAAGCCGAAGGTGATCCACAACTTCGGTCGGGCCGATCAGCTGGACCGGGCGGCGTTGGCGCGGCTGGTGTGCTCGCTGTCGCGGTTTCTGGAACCGGCCCAGGCGATGGCCGCCTCGATGCCCGGCGAGGTGGAAATCCTCGAGGCCCGCCCGATGGGTACGGCGTATGTGGCTGATCAGCTGTGGTCGCGGTTGGGGATCGGGGCGGCGATCCGGCGGGTGGCCGCGGGTGAGTCGGCTCGGCGGGTTGATCCCGTACAGGTGGAGCGGGTGATCTTCGCGATGGTCGCCAACCGGCTATCGCCGACGCCGCTGTCGAAGCTGGCCGGGGCGGCGTGGGTGAGCAACCGGGTGTTCATCGACGGGCTGCCGGCGCTGTGCGACGACGCCTGCTACCGAGGGATGGACTTCCTGCTCGATGCGTTGCCGGCGTTGCAGGAAGAAGTGTTCTTCTCGGTCGCGAACCTGCTCAACCTCGAGGTCGACCTGTTGTTCTTCGACGGCTCGAGCACGTACTGGGAACGCGACAGCGCCGATGGCGAACTGTTGCACGATCCCGACGTTGACCCCGAGCCGGCCGGCGACGGCGAGCGGCCCGGCGCGCACGAGGCCGGCGACGGCCAGGTCAGCACCGACGGCGGCGAGGCGGGGTGGCCGGTCGAGGCCGCGACGCGCCGGTATGGCCGCAGTAAGGATCATCGCGGGGATCTGCCGCAGGTGGTGATCGGGTTGGCGGTGACCCGGGAAGGGATCCCGGTGCGGCTGTGGACCTTCCCCGGCGATACCTCCGAGCAGTTGCTGCTGCGCACGGTCAAGGACGACCTACGGGCCTGGGATCTCAACCGGGTCATCTGGGTGCTCGACCGCGGGTTCACCTCGGCGGCCAACCGGCGGTATCTGCAGCGCGGCGGTGGGCACTACATCATGGGTGAGAAGCTGCGCGGCGCCAGCGCCGAAGCGGCCGCGGTGCTGTCCCGGCAGGGCCGCTACCAGCAGGTGGCCGGGAACCTGCGGGTCAAAGAGGTCCGCGTCGACGACGGCACCGCCCGGGACCGGTTCGTGATCTGCCACAACCCCGAGCAAGCCGTGCGTGACGGCGAAATCCGCGCCCAGATCGTGGACCGGCTGCACGCCGAGATCGCCGATTCCGACCGGCTCTCGGCGCGCAAGCGGGCCGAGCTGGCCGGGGCACTGAAGACCAAACCGGCGTTCAACCGGTTCCTGCGCACCACCCCCGGTGGGCTGCTGCGCGTCGACAAGGCGAAGATCACCGCCGACACCCGCCTGGACGGCAAGTTCCTGCTCCGCACCTCCGACGAGAGCCTGTCCGCCGCCGACATCGCCATCGGCTACAAGCAGCTACTCGAAGCGGAACGAGGTTTCAGAGATCTGAAATCCACCATCGAGCTCCGCCCCGTCTATCACCACAAGGACCAGCGCATACAGGCCCACATCCAGCTGTGCTGGCTGGCACTGCTACTGCTGCGGGTGGCCGAAACCGAAACCGGCGACACCTGGCGCAACCTGCGCGACGAACTCGAAC
Source organism: Pseudonocardiales bacterium (assembly GCA_013695005.1). Lineage (GTDB taxonomy): Bacteria > Actinomycetota > Actinomycetes > Mycobacteriales > Pseudonocardiaceae > Pseudonocardia. The sequence continues at coordinate 1,700 of JACDBJ010000292.1, read as the reverse complement.
GACTGCACCTGGTGGTGCTGCGCACCCCCGAGGGCACCCTCGCCCAACGCAGCGAACTGACCACCCGCCACAAGCACATCCTGGCGCGGCTACAGCTACCCGAACCCCCACGCTTCCGCGAGTTCACCCCGAACGAGCACTAACCACACCCGCCGCACCCGGCCGTCTGTAGTAACACGACCGTGATCATGGTCGGCTCTCAAACATGCAGCTCAACACCCAAATTGGCCCACTCCGCGCACCTACGAGCTGCGGAAGTCGGGTACGAGTCATGCCCTGATGAGTCCCAGCTGGACGGTCACTTGTCGTGTGGGCGAGCCCGATCGAGCCAGTCGCGGAACAACGACGCGAGCAGCTCGGGCCGCTCGTGCATTAGCGCGTGGCCGGCGTCCTCGATTACTGCGAGGGTGGCGTGCGGGTAGCGTTCGAGCAGGTCGGTGGCGTCCGCGTACCCGACGACGGAGTCGCGTCGTCCTGCCGCGATCAGGGTCGGTGACGTGACGGTCTGTGACCCGACGTCGACCCTCCATGCGGAAAAGATGCGCCCCAGCGCAGCCTCGTCGACGAGCGTCGTGCTCGGCACAACGTGGTCGCGGTAGCGGCGAGCGGTCGCCAGTGTGCGCACGACGAAGTACTCATCAAAACCCGCCCGCTGCGCTGGTTCGAGTTCGTCGTACGCATCGGCGTCCTGGCGAACCACGTCGTGGTCGGGCACGTTTCGTGATCGCTCGGCGACGGGGCACAACAACGCCAGGCCGAGCACCACATCTGGTCGCTTTGCGGCTACACCACGAGCCAGGTAGGCACCGTAAGAATGCCCGAGCAGCAGCGCTGGCCCCTCGGCGAGGTGATCAATGAGGTCGCCGAGCAGCTTCACCACATCGTTGTTGCAGGTCAGGCCGTCGGTTGTCGAGCGGCCCATCCCCGGCAAGTCCGGGTAGATCCGCCGGTATCCCGTGCCGGGAACGATGGCCTCGACCGCCGCCTCGATCTCGCGATGATCAACACCGGCTCCGTGCAGGGCGACCAGCGGCATACCGGTGCCGTGCTCGACAAAATGGATCGCGACTCCGTTGATCCGGCACTCCATACCGACACCGTAATGATCGGTGCGGACGACGCTGGCTGCGACGAGGGTGGGCCGGTTGGGGATCGCCACCGGCGACGACCCGACCATCTATGAAGCCCTGCTCACCCGATCGGCAGCCTGACATGCCCCGCGCAGATCATCCCGACGAGCCGGACAGCCCCCGCCCACCCACCAGCGACCAGGCGCTGCTCTCGGACGCCGACACCACCCGGAGGCCGACGACGACACTCACCGCCCACGAGCGCCGCGCGCTCGACCGCATCGCGCATGTCCTGACGCGCGAATCCGAACCTCGCCGCCCAGCTCAGCAGCGCCACCCATCACCGCCGAGTGACCGCGCCTGCCGTGGTCGGCCTGGGGCTGCTGTCGGTCGGCCTGGAGCTGGTCGTGTTCGGGGCCGCGCTCACCGTCTGGCCCGCGCTCATCGCGGGCATCCTCATGATGATGCTCTTCCCAGCGCCGATGCAGCTCATCCGGAGCCGCTGAGGATGACCCCTCGGTATCACGGCATGATCACGAACGACTGCGTCCCGTAGAGCGAACCACTAAAGGGAACGACGCGGGTCACGGGGCTACCCGGCCGTTGCTTCCCGTAAGCCCCGCCCGGTGA
>JACDBJ010000289.1 GCA_013695005.1 Pseudonocardiales bacterium | reverse complement strand
GTGCCGGACCGGCGCTGGGCGCCGTCGCAATGTCGGTCTCGGTGCCGGCAGCCAGCTCCACGGTGCGCTCGGGCGCCGGTTCCGCGGCTGCTTCGGGCGCCACTGCTAGTTCCGGCGCCGCAGCTGGTTCCGGCGCCGGGGCCGGCTGGGACGCGCCGTTCGTGCCGCGCCGCTTCGAGCCGCTGCTCTCGCCGTTCGAACCGCCCTCCGACGGCGTGCCGTTGCGACCCGTTCCTCGCTCGCTGCCCGAGCCAGACCCGGAACCCGAGCCGGAGCGGCCCTTGCCACCCCGCGAACGCCGGCCGGTTCCACCGGAGCCCGAGCCGGCGTCGGTGAGCTGGTCGGCCACCGGCTCCGAAGAGACGATCACGCCACGGCCGCGGCAGTGCTCGCACGTGGTGGAGTAGGCCTCCAGCAGCCCGGCGCCGACCCGCTTGCGGGTCATCTGCACCAGGCCCAGCGAGGTCACCTCGGACACCTGGTGCCTCGTCCGGTCGCGGCCGAGGCACTCGGTGAGCCGGCGCAGCACCAGCTCGCGGTTGGACTCCAGCACCATGTCGATGAAGTCGATCACGATGATGCCGCCGATGTCGCGCAGCCTGAGCTGGCGGACGATCTCCTCGGCCGCCTCCAGGTTGTTGCGGGTGACGGTCTCCTCGAGGTTGCCGCCCGAGCCGGTGTACTTGCCGGTGTTGACGTCGATGACCGTCATCGCCTCGGTGCGGTCGATCACGAGCGTGCCGCCGGAGGGCAGCCAGACCTTGCGGTCCAGCGCCTTGGCCAGCTGCTCGTCGATCCGGTTCTCGGTGAAGACGTCGGTGGTGCCGGTGTGGCGATACAGCCGGTCGGCCAGCTCGGGAGCGACGTGGCCTACGTAGGCCTCGAGGATGTCCCAGGCGTCCTGGCCGGACACGACGAGCTTCGCGAAGTCCTCGTTGAAGTGGTCGCGCACGACCTTGAGCAGCAGGTCGGGCTCCTCGTAGAGCAGCTGCGGAGCCTTGGCCTTGCGGTCCTCTGACTTGGCCTTCACGACCTCCCACTGGGCCTGCAGGCGACGGACGTCGCGCTCCAGGGCCTCGTGGCTGACCCCTTCCGACGCGGTCCGGATGATCACGCCGGCGTCCTCGGGGACGATCTGCTTGAGCAGGTCCTTGAGCCGCTTGCGCTCGGTGTCGGGCAGCTTGCGGCTGATGCCGGTGGCGCCGCCGGAGGGGACGTAGACCAGGAACCGGCCGGCCAGGCTGAGCTGGGTGGTCAGCCGGGCGCCCTTGTGACCGATCGGGTCTTTGGTGACCTGGACGAGCACGCTGTCGCCGCTGGACAGGGCCTGCTCGATGCGGCGGGACTTGCCGGCAAGGCCGGCGGCGTTCCAGTCGACCTCACCGGCGTAGAGCACCGCGTTGCGGCCGCGTCCGATGTCGACGAAGGCCGCCTCCATGCTGGGCAGCACGTTCTGCACCCGGCCGAGGTAGATGTTGCCGACCAGCGAGGCAGAGCCGGAGCTGGTGACGAAGTGCTCGACGAGGATGTCGTCCTCGAGCACGCCGATCTCGGTGCGGTCGCCGGCCTGGCGGACCACCATCGAGCGCTCGACCGACTCCCGCCGGGCGAGGAACTCCGCCTCGGACAGGATCGGGGTCCGGCGTCGGCCGGCGTCGCGGCCGTCGCGGCGGCGCTGGCGTTTCGCCTCCAGACGCGTCGACCCGCGTACGCCCTGGACTCCGTCGCCGTTCTCCTCGCGACCGTCGCGCGGGCCCCCGTCGCGAGTGCCACCGTCACGTGCACCGCCGTCACGGGCACCGCCGCTGTCGCTGGAACGCGAGCTGCGAACGTGGGTGGTCGTGTTCGGCGGGTCGTCCTCGGTGCCGTCGTCCTGGGAGGTGCTGCGCCGCCTGCGGCGCCTGCGCCGGCGGGTCGAGGTGCTGCCCTCGCCGTCGTCGGAGTCCGGGTCGTCGCTCTGGTCCTCGGCCTCGTCGGCGTCGTCGGACTCGCGGTCCTCGGCGTCGCCGTCGTCGTCCTGGTCGCCGGCACCGGTGCCGTCGGCACCACGGCCTCGGCCACGGCCACGGCGGCGGGGGATG
>JACDBJ010000244.1 GCA_013695005.1 Pseudonocardiales bacterium | reverse complement strand
CGCCGAGGTCGACCCGCTCGCACCACCGGCTCCAGTCCCGCGGCAGGCCGTCGCCCACAGGGCTAGGACCGCGGCGGGCGAGCGCCGTCGATGGCGTCGCGCAAGGCGAGCTCGTCGGTGAGCGCGCGCACCAAGGCGTGGTTCAGCTCGCGCGCGAACACTACGACCCTGCGCCGGGCGAACTCGCTGCCCATGGCCCGGGCCAGGGTGCGGGCGGTGTCGCGGGCCAGGGCGAGCGCGTCGTCCAGGCCGCCGTCCAGGGCGTCCACCAGGTCGCGATCGACCTCCGCCGGCACCTCGACGCGCAACTCGCCGGTGATTTCGCTCGCCATGCCGAGTGCACCGGCGAGCTCGCTCGCCCCGGCTCGGGCGTCCTCGAGCAAGCCACCGTCCGCGCCAGGTCGCTCGCGCGCTGCATGGCGATGACCAGCTCCCGATCCGGCGCGGTGCCCAGCGCAGTCTCCGACGCCATACCGGCGAGGTTACGCGCGGCCGCGGCCCGCCTCGCCGGCCGCGCGCATTAGGTAACTTGACCTCATGGACGAGCACCGCGCGCGCCGGGTAGCCGACGCGCTCCGCGACCGTGGCATCGACGCCCATCTGGAACGCGCAGGCGTGGCGCAGTTCGGCGTGCGCGTGTCGTTGCCCGACGGACGGCAGGCGATCTGGGACACCGACGGCACGGCGACGCTGGAGGCGCAGGTCATGCGCAACGGCAACCTCGTCGGCTTCGTCCCGGTGATCGAGGGTTCCGACGACTACGACGACGCACAGACCGTGGACGCCATCGCTCGGACCGACTACGACAAGCCCATCGCACGTCAGCGCCCGACCGCTCCCCCGCCCGCGCCCGCGCTTCCTCGCGAGGGGGGCGTGTTCCGCCGCTTCCTCGACGGCTTCCGCTACCGCTAGGCCGGCCACCGGCCCGGCAGTTCCGTCCAGAGGCACAGCGAGCTCACAGCAGACTCTGGGGTTCCCGCTACCAGTCCGCAGGTTCACTGGTGAGGACGGACTGCCCGACTGAGGAGCGGTGATGATCCAGGGAACGCCAGCGCCACCACACGACGAGCCGCAGCGCCCCGGGCGGGCTCGACGAGTCGCCCTGGCGGCGGTCGCTGCCGTGGCCGTGCTGGGTGCCACCGTCGGAGCCGGGTTGGCGGGGACGGCCGGACAGACCATCGCCGGGTCGGCTCAGCCAGTGGTCGAGAAACCCGTTGCCGCCATCGGCTCCTCCATGACGGCGACGGCGGCGCATCAGGTCGGCGTCGTGGACATCAACACCGATCTCAAATACGCCAACTCGCAGGCCGCCGGTACCGGGATGATCTTGACCAGCTCCGGTCAGGTGCTCACGAACAACCATGTCATCGAGGGCGCCACCACCATCAACGTGACCGTTCTGAGCACCGGCCAGACCTACGCCGCCACGGTCGTCGGCAGCGACGCGACCAACGATGTCGCGGTGCTCCAGATGACCGGTGCCTCCGATCTGGCCACGGTCCAGACTGGCGACTCGGCCGCGGTGGCGGTCGGCGACCCGGTCCTCGCGGTGGGCAACGCCGGCGGCGACCCTGACACGACGCATACCGCGTCGGGAACAGTCGTCGCGCTCAACCAGACCATCACCGCGAGCGATCAGGGCGGCCAGCCAGAGCAGCTCAGCGGCATGATCCAGGTCACTGCTGCGGTGCAGTCGGGTGACTCGGGAGGTCCGCTCCACGACGTAGCGGGCGAGGTGATCGGCATGAACACCGCCGCCGGGACCAGCGGCCGCCGGACCCGTACGACCGCGGCCTTCGCAATCCCGATCAACAAGGCGCTGGCCATCGCGTCGCAGATCGAGAACGGGCAGGCCAGCTCAACGGTCCACATCGGGGCTTCGGCGTTCCTCGGTGTCCAGGTCACCGCCGATGCCGCCACTTCCGGCGCCGTCGTCGCCGGGATCGTCCCGAGCGGCCCCGCGGTGCAGGCCGGGATCGTCATCGGCGACGTGATCACTTCCGTCGACGACCGCACGGTGAGCTCGACCAGCCTGTCGACGATCATGGAGGCCTATCGTCCGGGCGACCGGGTCCGGGTCACGTGGTCCGACTCGTCGGGCCGGGCGCACTCGGCAACGGTGACCCTCGCCGAGGGGCCCGCCAGCTGAGGCAGCCGCCGAGCCGGCTCCGGCTCGCGACCCCCTAAGCGGGAGCGAGAGGATGCGCACATGTCACTGGACCGCCCCATCGCCCCGGACCCCTACGACCTGTTGCCCGAGGTACCGGCCTTCGACCTCGAGAGCGACGACATCGCGGACCGCCAGCCGATGGACAAGCTCTTCGCGCATTCCAGCGTCGGCGGTGAGAACCGCTCCCCGCAACTGAGCTGGTCCGGTTTCCCGGCCGAGACACGCAGCTTCGTGGTGACGGTGCTCGACCCGGACGCCCCGACGGGAAGCGGTTTCTGGCACTGGTCCCTGGTGAACCTTCCGGTCTCGGTGACCGAGCTGAACCAAGGCGCCGGCGACGGCACGGACCTGCCCGGCAGCGCCTTCCACGTGCGCAACGACTTCGCCGAGCCGCACTACGGCGGCACCGCCCCGCCGGAGGGCGACCGTATGCACAGATACGTCTTCGCCGTACACGCTGTCGACGTCGACGAGCTGGACCTCGGCCCGGACAACACACCGGCGCAGGTCGCTTTCAACCTGGCGTTCCACACGCTCGCGCGGGCCACGCTGCGGCCGACCTACCAGATCTGAGTCAGAGCCAGGTTCAGCGGCGGCCGTCCGCGCAGCGGATGCACGTGGCGGTGGCCGGCAGCGCGTCGAGCCGCGCCACTGCGATGACGCCGCCGCACCGCACGCACGTCCCGTAGGTGCCGGCCCGGAGCCGCTCCTCGGCGCCGACGAACGCGGCCAGGTCCTGGCGGGCGCCGGCCAGCAGTCCCTGCACGAGGGCGCGCTCGTAGGCGATCGTCGCGCCTTCCGGGTCGTGCTCGTCGTCGTTGGTGGTCAAGGCCGACCCGGCGGCGATGTCCTCGAGCTGGCGCGTCAGGTCCTCGATCCGCGCCATGGTGCTCACGCGCTCGGCGGCCAGCCGCTCCGCGACGCCGGCGTTCACGCCGTCTGTACCGACAACCGCAGCTCGCGCCCGAGGATCCCGCCGATCCTGGCCACCTCGGCGCTCAACCCGTCGCCGTCGACGGCTCCCGCCTCGCCGAACTGCACGACCTCCGCGGCGTCCTCGTTGACCTGCCAGGTCCCGGCCACCCGGCCACCGGCCACCATGACCGGCGAGATCCACCCCGCAGCCCGACTGACCTCGGGCCGCCGCTGCGCGGCGACGATCGATGTGTCCTTCGTGCCCGGACCCAGCACGTACTGGTCGAAGGCCGGCAGCAACCGCACCACCTCGCTCGGCTTCGTCGCCGCGATCTCGTCCACGTGTGCGGCCAACGCGTAGCACTGCCGACCCTCGACGTCCACGGTGGCGAGATCGTCGCCGAGGTCGGCGAACCAGCGCCGCAACGTCGCCTTCGGCGTCGCGCCACGAGTGAGCCACTGGTCGAAAGCCGGCATGGGGGCCGGCCCGTGGGCAGCGAGGTAGGCCGGGATCACCGTGCGGGCCGCGTCGTCGGCCTCCGGGATCCCGGCCCAGCCCGCTATCCACGTGTCGGGACGGGTGAACGTGACACGGTTGCCCTCGCTCGGGCCGTTGCAGAGGTAGCCCTGCCAGGCCAGCGGCTTGAGCACCGCGCTCCAGCCGGACGTCAGGTGCTCCACCAGCCCGGCGTCCGACGTCCGCTCGACGACCGCAGCCGTCAGCTCCTCGCGGGTCAACACCGCACCCTCGAGCGCCTCGCAGACCGCGTCGGCGAGCGCGGCGATTTGCTTCGTCGTGATGAAGTTGCGCTGCCAGGCGCCCTTCTCCCAGGTGCGCGCAGCGGCCAGCAGCGACAGGTAGGCGCCGGCGTCGGCGGGGTGGAGCAGGTGCAGCGTGCCGCGCATCGCCCAGGTCCGCATCAGCGTGCGGTTCGCCAGCGCCTTGTCGACCTCGCCACGCTTCGGCCGCTTCTGGCGAACGGCCACCGCGAGCTCGGCCGCCGAGGGCACCTGCGCCTGCACCCCGCACAGCCGCCGCGCGATGTCGGGCGCGTCGAGCCGGCCGGCGGGCTCCAGGAGCTGCCGGCGCAGGCGCCACGCCAGGACACTCTCCCAACTCAGGTCCATTGGTCTCAGTCCGACTCCTCGCCGAGGAACTCGTAGATCAACGAGCCCTCGTCGGCGTCGTCCCTCAGCTCGTAGATCCCATACGTCCGGGCGCGCGGCAACGGTTCCGAGCTGCCGGCCAGCCGCACGAGCGGTCCCTCGCTGAGCATCACCCGCAGCCGGCTCTGCGGCCGCCCGTCGGGCAGCAACTCGACGTAACTGTGGCCGGCCAGCGGGCCGCCGCCGACGAAGTACGCCGGCCGCCGAGCGCTCGTCATCGGCCCACCGCGCCGGAGGTGGCGTTTGGCCGGGTGACGTCGTAGTCGAGCCCCTCGAGCGTCCTGGCGGCGAGCTCGGGGTACTTCGAGATCGCAGCGGCCAGCTGCGGGGATGGGTAGACGTCGCGAACGTCCGCCCGCGCGTCCTCCGCCGACAGCTCGCGCCGCGACCGGCGGGTGGGCCAGAGCTCCTCGATCGCGGCGTTGAAGTGCGCGCCGATGATGATGGCCAGTCCGATGAAGAACGTGGCCAGCAGGAAGGCGATGGGTGCGCCGAGCGCGCCGTAGGTGTAGCCGGTACCGGTCAGCCAGTCGATGTAGGCCCGCAGGCCGATGGCACCTGCCAGGAACACGACCGCCGCGACCAGCGCCCCGGGCAGGCCGCGGTACCACCGCAGCCTGCGCGGTAGGGCGACCTTGTACAGCGTGGTCAGGGCCAGCAGGAGCACGAGACCGATCGCCGGGAGGTAGAGCCCCCCGGTCAAGGTGCTTGCCGCCGGCTGCCACGAGGTGGGCAGGATCGACACCAGCCGGTCAGGACCGAACACGAGCAGCGGGGACGTGACGATCACGATGGCCAGCCCGGCCACGTAGAGCAGCAGTGCCAGGAACCGCTGCCAGATCGGGTTGCGGACGTCGTACTGGTCATGTGCCCTGCTGATGGCGTCCACGAACGCCGACATCGCCGACGACCCCGACCACAGCGAGATGATGAAGCCGATGGACACAAGCTCGCTGCGCGCGGTCGTGAGGATGTCGGCAACAGTCGGTTGGATGATCTCCCGTACCGCGTTCTCGCTGAACACGGTGCCGGCGAGGTCTACCAGCCGGTCCTGCACCGCGGTCGCGGCGTCCGCGCCGAACCAGCCGCCGATGTAGCCGAGGCCGCCCAGCAGGCCGAGCAGCAGTGGCGGTAGCGACAGGACCTGCCAGAACGCCCCCGCAGCCGACTCGGTGAAGATGTTGTCGCGCCACGCGCCCGTCGCTGTTCGCGTGATCAGGGTCCGGATCGGGCGACGCGGCCGCTCGGTGTGCTCAGCGGCATCGACCCCGGCCTCGTCCTGACCAGCCTGCTCGACAGTCATGACCATCAGCATGCGCCACCGTCGCGCCGGTGTCGTCCGCAGTGTCAGGGGCGCGCCGGCCCGGTGGAGCCCACCTCCGTCCACCGCTTGGTCGCCGCCGACTCCAGCACCGCCGCGGTCAGCTCGGCGGCGCGCAGGCCGTCGGCGAAACCGGGCAGGCCGTCGGGCGGCTCGCCGCGGACGGCGGCGTAGGCGTCGGCGACGAAGAAGTCGAAACAGTCCTGGTAGCCCTGCGGGTGTCGGGCGTGGCCACCGTCGGAGCCTAGGACGCTCCCCCCAACTACACCCCCGGCGGCGACTCCCCCGGTAGCGGTTCCAAGCGCGCTGCGGTGTCGACGATCGGGTTGGCCAACGTGCCCAACCTGTCGATCTCCAGCTCGACGGTGTCGCCGGGGACGAGGTAGCGCGGCGGCGTGCGGACGAAGCCGACGCCCGGCGGGGTGCCGGTGGCCAGTACGTCGCCGGGTTGCAACGTCATGACCCTGCTGACGTAGGACAGCACCTCGCCCACCGTGAAGATCATGTCCGCGGTGCTGGAGTCTTGCATGACCTCGCCGTTGACCCTGGTGCACAGTCGCAGGCCGTCCGCGGGGTCGCCCACCTCGTCCGCGGTGGTCACCGCCGAGATCGGGCCGCTGCGGTCGGCGTTCTTGCCGACCGCCCACTGCGCCGTGCGCCCCTGGTGTCGACGGGCGGAGAGGTCGTTGAAGACCGCGTACCCGAACACCCCGGCCTGCGCCGCCTCCGGGTCGGCATCGGCCAGCGGACGCCCGACCACAGCGGCCAGCTCGACCTCCCAGTCCAGCCCGCGCTCGCCCGCCGGCACCGGGACGGGCGTCCCACCGCTGACGAGCGACGCCGTCCACCTGGCGAAGAGGTTGGGGTACTTCGGCAGCTCCGCGCCCGTCTCGGCAGCGTGGGCGCGATAGTTGAGCCCGACGCACAGCACCCGAGCTCCCGGCGGCACAGCCGGCACTTCCACGACCTCCGCGCCTCGTACGCTGCCCTCGGTCGCCGCCGCCGCTTCGGCCGACCACCGCGGCAAATCGGCGTAGAACTCACCAACCTCAGCCAGCGCGGCGACGCTCCCGTCGTCGAAGCGCCGCCCGATCATCACCTGCCGACCGTCTCGGAATCCGATGAATCTCACCGCCCGATCTTTTCAAGCGGCACAAGTGGTGCCATCCCTTGTGATCTTCGTTACCCTCCCGGTCACCGGACCCGGACCCGCGCTACCCGCGAGGAGACCTCCACATGAGCTACGGACTCGGATTCAACCGACGGCGGTTCCTGCAGGCATCGGGGGCGGTGGCGCTCGGCGGGGTGCTCGCGGCCTGCTCCAGCGGCTCGGACAGCGCTCCGGCCCCGGCCGCGGGAGCGCCGTCGGGCACCCACGTCGAGCCGCGGTCGAAGCTGTCCGGCGCACTGTCGATCCTGATGTGGAGCCACTTCGTCCCGGCGCACGACAAGTGGTTCGACCCGTGGGTCAAGGACTGGGGCTCGAAGGTCGGCGTGAACGTCACGATCGACCACATCAACTACGCCGACCTGCCGGCTCGCACCCAGGCCGAGATCCAGGCGAACCAGGGCCACGACCTGATCCTGCACATCAACCCCGTGCCGCAGTACGAGCCGAGCGTGCTGGACCTGAGTGACGTCGTGACCGAGGCGAACAACCGGCACGGCACGCAGCTCGACCTGTGCCGCAAGTCCAGCTTCAACCCCACCACCAAGCGGTTCTTCGCCTACGCCCCAGCATGGGTGCCCGACCCCGGCGACTACCGCCGCAGCCTGTGGCAGCCGGTCGGCCTGGGCAACGGACCCGTCAGCTGGGACGACCTGCTGCGCGGCTCCGCGGAGATCAAGAAGAGCAAGAACGTCCAGCTCGGCATCGGCATGAGCCAAGAGATCGACTCGAACATGGCGGGCCGCGCGCTGCTGTGGTCGTTCGGGGCCTCGATCCAGGACACCCGCGAGCAGGTGGTGATCAACTCCCCGCAGGCCGTGACGGCGGTGGAGTACATGGCGCGCCTGTACAAGGACGCGATGACGCCCGAGGTGTTCTCCTGGAACGCGGCGTCGAACAACCAGGGCCTCGCTTCAGGTCAGCTGTCCTACATCCTGAACTCGATCTCCGCGTGGCGGACCTCGCAGGAAGCCGATCCCGACGTCGCCGACGACATCTTCTTCACCCCGGCGCTGCGCGGGCCCGCGGACGCCAGGGCCGCCAGCCACGTCATGTACAACTGGATCGTCCCGAACTTCGCCAAGAATCCGGACGCCGCCAAGGAGTTCCTGCTGCACTACACGGCCAACAGCGACGTGGTGGCCTGGAACTCCAAGCTCTACGACTTCCCGGCATACGCCAAGGTCGTGCCCGGCCTCAACGACTGGCTGCGCAAGGATCCGTTCGGTGCCCAGCCCGCGGACAAGCTGGCTCTGCTGGAGAAGGCGACCGACTGGAGCACCAACGTCGGCCACCCCGGCCCGGCCAACACCGCGGAGGGCGAGGTGTTCGCCACCTTCGTCATCCCGAACATGTTCGCCCGCGCCGCCCGCGGCGAGGCCAGCCCCCAGCAGGCGGTCGCCGACGCGGAGGCGCAGATCAAGCCGATCTTCGACAAGTGGCGGCAACGCGGGCTGATCGGCACCGGCGGCAGCTGAGGCCGGCAGGCATGGCGCGGTCCGGCCCTGGGTAGGCCGCGACATGGCGAGCATCGGGTACTTCCTGTCCTCGGAGGAGTGGGGTCCGCGAGAGCTGGTCCAGCAGGCGCGCTGGGCCGAGGAGGCCGGCTTCGAGCGGCTGTGGATCTCCGACCACTTCCACCCCTGGAACGACGAGCAGGGCAACAGCCCGTTCGTCTGGTCGGTGATCGGTGCGCTGTCCGAGGCCGTCTCGCTGCCGATCACGACAGCGGTGACCTGCCCAACGGTCCGCATCCATCCGGCGGTGATCGCGCACGCCGCAGCCACCGCTTCGGTGCAGTGCGAGGGACGTTTCGTGCTGGGCGTCGGCAGCGGCGAGGCGCTCAACGAGCACATCCTCGGCGACCGCTGGCCGCCGACGCCGATCAGGCAGGACATGCTCGAAGAGGCCATCGAGGTGATCCGGCTGCTGCACACCGGGCGCGAGTTGAGCCATCACGGCCGGTATTACACCGTGGAGGACGCCCGGATCTACACGGTTCCTCCGGAGCCGGTGCCGATCTACATCTCGGGCTTCGGGCCGCGTGCCACCAAGCTCGCCGGCCGGGTAGCCGACGGCTTCTGCACGACGATGCCCGACCGGGACATGGTGGACCTGTTCCGCGAGTCCGGCGGTGGTGACAAGCCGGTGCAGGGCGGGATGAAGGTCTGCTGGGCCGACAGCCAGGACGCCGGTATCGACACCGCTCACCGGCTCTGGGCGAATGAGGCGCTGCCCGGCAAGCTCGCTCAGATCCTGCCGAGGCCACGCGACTTCGAGCAGGCCAGCACCCTGGTCACTCGGGACATGATCGGCGAGGCGGTCGCCTGTGGTCCCGATCCGGACGACCACATCAAGGCCATCGAGGCCTATCTCATCGCCGGTTTCGACGAGATCTACGTATCTCAGATCGGCCCCGACCAGGAGCAGTTCTTCGACGCGTGGTCCTCGAAGGTGCTACCCGCGCTCAGCTAGGCGATCTGCCGCAGCGCGGAGCTGAGCCAGCGTGAGTCTGCCTCGCGGACCGAGTCGATCGCGGTCAGGGTGGGGTGGCCGGCGGCCAGCAGCGCGCTGTCGCTTCCCGGCTCCGGAGTCTGGTCCAGCTCGACCACGGCCAGGTGTAGCTGCCCGTCCTCCACCCGATCGACCCTGGTCTGGACCGTGCCCAGCTCAGCCAGTCGGGCCAACCGCAGCTCGCGCAGCGCACCGATCGGGCGATCAGGGACGTTCAGCGTCAAGACGGCGCCGGCCGGACCACCCACGAGCAGCTCAAGCAGGTCCGGCAGCAGGTGGACCGCGCTGTCCCAGTGCGGTGGGCTCGCCGGCTCGAGCCCGACGTCGAGCGAAACCGCGAGCCCCCGCAGGCCGTTGACGCTAGCGGTTAGCGCGGCACCGACGGTGCCCGAGTGCAGGATCGCGCCGCCGACGTTGGCGCCGTGGTTGATCCCGGAGAGCACCAGGTCTGGCATCGGGTCCAGCCAACCGCGGGTCGCGGCCAGCACGATGTGGCCGGGCAGTGCGTGCACGGCGTAGGCCTCGACACCGTCCAGACCAGGCAGCTCGCGACGCTCGATCAGCAGCCGGCCGTGCTCCTCAGCGGCGATGATGCCGGCGCTGGCCCCGCTGGCCTGGTCCCTCGGCGCGGCGACGATCACGTCGAGCCCGGCGTCGCGCGCGGCGACAGCCAGTGCGAGCAGCCCCTCGGAGTCGATCCCGTCGTCGT
>JACDBJ010000236.1 GCA_013695005.1 Pseudonocardiales bacterium | reverse complement strand
TCGTCTCCGGGGACCTCTCCGACGCCGAGGCGGCCTGGCGTGGCGCCTTCCTGGCGCACGGTTCGCTCACCGAGCCCGGCCGCAGCTCCGCGCTGGAGTTCACCTGTCCCGGGCCGGAGGCAGCGCTGGCGCTGGTCGGCGCCGCCCGCCGGATCGGGGTGGCGGCCAAGGCGCGCGAGGTCAGGGGAGCGGACCGCGTGGTGGTACGCGACGGCGACGCGATCAGCGCGCTGCTCACCCGGCTCGGCGCGCACACCAGCATGCTGGCCTGGGAGGAGCGCCGGATGCGGCGTGAGGTCCGGGCCACCGCCAACCGCCTCGCCAACTTCGACGACGCGAACCTGCGCCGTTCCGCACGCGCCGCAGTGGCCGCCGCGGCCAGGGTGGAGCGGGCGCTCGACCTGCTCGGCGACGACGTGCCCGGCCATCTGCTGGCCGCCGGCAAGCTCCGCGTCGAGCACACCCAGGCGTCGCTGGAGGAGCTCGGCCAGCTCGCCGACCCGCCCATGACCAAGGACGCCATCGCAGGACGGATCCGCCGGCTGCTGCACATGGCTGACCGCAAGGCCGTCGATCTGGGCGTCGCGGACACCAACTCCGCTGTGACCTCCGACATGCTGAATGCCTGACCAGCAGGTGGGACGGTCCGGTTAACCCCATACCTCACCCATCGGCGGGGAGTACCGGACGCTAGGGTTGATCCACGATTCAGATGGGGAAACGGTAAGGGAGACTGGCGTGGCGGTTCGTGTTGGCGTGAACGGCTTCGGCCGGATCGGACGCAACTTCTGGCGGGCGGTGAACGCCCAACGGGCGGCCGGTGCGACCGACATCGAGATCGTCGGCGTGAACGACATCACCGACAACGCCACCCTGGCTCACCTGCTGCGATACGACAGCATCCTCGGCAGGCTGCCCTACGAGGTCACCTCCACCGACGACGAGATCATCATCGACGGGGTGGCGATGAAGGGTCTCGCCGTGCGCGACCCGGCCGAGCTGCCGTGGAAGGAGCTGGGTGTCGACGTCGTCGTCGAGTCCACCGGGCTGTTCACCGACGCGGAGAAGGCGCGCAAGCACATCGAGGCCGGTGCCAGCAAGGTCGTCATCTCGGCGCCTGCCTCCGGTGACGACCTGACCGTCGTCCTCGGCGTGAACGGCGACCGATACGACGGCTCTCAGACGATCATCTCCAACGCGTCGTGCACGACGAACTGCCTCGCCCCGATGGCCAAGGTGCTCGACGACTCCTTCGGCATCCAGCGTGGCCTGATGACCACGATCCACGCCTACACCGCCGACCAGAACCTGCAGGACGGTCCGCACAAGGACCTCCGCAGGGCGCGGGCCGCCGCGATCAACATCGTGCCCACCTCCACCGGTGCGGCCAAGGCGATCGGGCTGGTGCTGCCGCAGCTCAAGGGCAAGTTGGACGGCTACGCGCTGCGGGTGCCGATCCCGACCGGCTCGGCCACCGACCTGACCGTGACGGTGAACCAGGAGACCTCCGTGGAGGAGGTCAACGCCGCGTTCCGGGCGGCCGCCGAGGGGCCGATGAAGGGCATCCTGAGCTACACCGAGGACCCGATCGTGTCCTCGGACATCGTCACCGACCCGTCGTCGTGCATCTTCGACTCCGGGCTGACGAAGGTCATCGGCGACCAGGTCAAGATCGTCGGCTGGTACGACAACGAGTGGGGCTACTCCAACCGCCTCGCCGACGTCACCGCCCTGGTGGCGTCCAAGCTGTGAGGACGCTGGACGACCTGTTCGGCACCGGGGTCGCCGGACGCCAGGTGCTCGTCCGCGCTGACCTCAACGTGCCGATCGAGGACGGTGCGATCGGTGATGACGGCCGGATCAGGGCGTCGCTGCCGTCGCTGAACCGGCTGCGCGCGCACGGCGCACGGCTGCTCGTCGCGGCCCACCTCGGTCGGCCCGACGGCAGGGATCCGGCGATGTCGCTCGCTCCGGTGGCGCAGCGTCTGGGCGAGCTGCTCGGTACGGAGGTGCCGATCTCCGACGCGCCACCCGGCGGCGACGGCGAGGTCGCCATGCTGGAGAACATCCGCTTCGACCCGCGCGAGACCAGCAAGGACGACGCGGAGCGGGACGCGCTTGCCTCGGAGTTGGCAGCGCTCGTCGGACCTGACGGAGCGTTCGTCTCCGACGGTTTCGGCGTGGTGCACCGCAAGCAGGCGTCGGTCTACGACATCGCCCACAAGCTGCCCGCCTACGCCGGCGACCTGATCGTCAAAGAGATCAAGGTGCTGCGCAAGCTCGCCGACCCCGTCGTGCTTGAGCCGCCGTACACCGTCCTGCTGGGCGGGTCGAAGGTCTCGGACAAGATGGGCGTCATCGAGGCGCTGCTCCCGAAGGTCGACGCGCTGCTGGTCGGCGGCGGGATGTGTTTCACGTTCATCGCCGCGCTGGGCTTCGAGGTCGGCGACTCGCTGCTCGAACCCGACTACATCGAGGCCTGCGAGCGGTTCATGGAGACCGACAAGGTGCTGTTCCCGACCGACGTGGTGATCGCCAAGGACGTCAGCCCGGACGCAGAGACCCAGATCGTGGCGGTCGAGTCCATCCCGGACGGCTACAAGGGCCTGGACATCGGCCCCGAGACGATCTCGGGATTCGCCGAGGTCCTGGAGTTCTCCCGGACGGTGTTCTGGAACGGGCCGATGGGCGTGTTCGAGCTGCCGCCGTTCGCGGCCGGGACCGAGGCGGTGGCACAGGCCGTCGCCAAGGTCGGGATCAGCGTGGTCGGCGGCGGTGACTCCGCAGCGGCGATCCGCCAGCTCGGGCTCGACGAGTCGGCCTACACCCACATCTCCACCGGTGGCGGGGCGTCGCTGGAGTACCTGGAGGGCAAGGAGCTGCCGGGGCTCGCTGTACTGGAGGACGAGTGAGCCGCACGCCGCTGATGGCGGGCAACTGGAAGATGAACCTCACCCACCTCGAGGCCATCGCCTTGGTCCAGAAGCTCGCGTTCGCCCTGCCGGAGAAGTACTACGACCGGGTGGACGTGGCGGTCCTGCCGTCGTTCACCAACATCCGCAGCATCCAGACGATGATCGAGGGCGACGAGCTGCGGATGGTGCACGGCGCGCAGGACGTCTCGCCGCACGACCACGGCCCCTACACCGGCGACGTGTCCGGCCCGATGCTGGCCAAGCTGAACTGCCACTACGTCGTGGTCGGCCACTCCGAGCGGCGCGAGCACCACCACGAGGACAACGCGCTGGTCGGGGCCAAGCTCCGGGCCACCCTCAAGCACGGGATGACACCGATCCTGTGCGTGGGCGAGGGGCTGGACATCCGGGAGGCCAATGGCCACGTCGAGCACTGCATGACACAGCTGGACGCGGCGCTGCGCCGCGTTCCGGCCGAGCAGGTCGCCACGTCGGTGATCGCCTACGAGCCGATCTGGGCGATCGGCACCGGCCGGGTGGCAACCCCGGCCGACGCGCAGGAGGTGTGCGGCGCCATCCGGGCGAGGGTGGCTGAACAGTTCGGCGAGCCTGCCGGATCCGGTGTACGGGTGCTCTACGGCGGGTCGGCCAAGGCGAACAACGTCGGGGACATCATGGCCAAGCCTGACATCGACGGTGCGCTGGTCGGTGGTGCCAGCCTGGACGCCGACGAGTTCGCCACGATGTGCGCCATCGCCGCCGGCGGCCCGCTGCCCTGACCGCTGCCCTGACCGGCCCCCGCCGGTCATCGCGGGTCAGGCGGCCGAGTACCCTCGCCGGAGATAGTCGTCGAAGAAGGTTGGCAATGCGGCTCACCCTGCAGATCATCTTGATCTTGTCCAGCATGCTTCTGGTGCTGCTGGTCCTGTTGCATCGTGGACGCGGTGGTGGCCTGTCCAGCCTCTTCGGGGGTGGGGTGCAGTCGAGCCTCTCCGGGTCGAGCGTCGTAGAGAAGAACCTGGACCGGTTGACGCTGTTCGTCGGGGCAATCTGGCTGATCTCCATCGTGGGGACTGGCCTGTTGATCAAGGTCGGCGTGTAAGGGTGCCCGCGACGGGCGCCAGAGACCAGGGGGCGTGACGGCTCGATGGCAAGTGGTAACGCGATCCGCGGCACGCGTGTGGGTGCCGGTCCGATGGGTGAGTCCGAGCGAGGCGAGACGGCTCCACGCCGGCACGTCTCCTACTGGTGCGCCAACGGCCACGAGACGCGACCGTCGTTCGCGTCCGACGCCGACGAGCCCGACGGCTGGGACTGCCCGCGCTGCGGCCTTCCCGCGGGCCGCAACTACGAGGCGCCACCGGCCCCGCCGCGCAACGAGCCGTACAAGACCCACCTCGCCTACGTCAAGGAGCGGCGCAGCGACGCCGACGGCGCGGCGATCCTCGAGGAAGCCCTGACCCGGCTGCGCGCCCAGCGCGAGGGCTGAGCACCGCCTCGCGGTTTGCAGGCGGGGCCGCCAGCCCATAGGCCTTGCGCGGTCAGATCCCGGCTCGCCCCTGGAGGACCGCGGTGACTCGTTGGACGCTCGCCCCTGATCAGATCCCCAGCGCGTAGTTCAACGTCGTTCCACACCTGGCCAAGCCGCTGGAACCGCCGCTGCACCCGGGCACCCGCGAGCCGATCGGACCCGACGACCTCACCCCACTGTTCCCGATGGCGCTCATCGGCCAGGAGGTCAGCGCCGAGCCGTGGATAGACGTGCCTGGCGATGTGCTGGACATCCTGCGGCTGTGGCGCCCGACGCCGCTGCAGCGCGCGATGCGGCTGGAGCAGGCGCTCGGCACGCCGGCGCGGATCTACTTCCCCTTCGTGCCCGACGACGGCGTCCGGCTGGTGGCGGTGGAGCCGCTGTCCTGCCCGACGCTGACCCAGGGGCGGTTCGAGTACGACTTCGGCGACAGCATGGGATGGCGCCACTGCTTCCGATGTACACCCTCGGCCACGACTACGTGCCCCCGTCGATTCATGCCGGCGGGCTGCGCTACCACGGCGACTCGCCGACCATCTCCGCGCTGGTGCGCGACGGTCGGATGGAGGCGGTGGCCTACCCGCAGGGCAAGGTTCGACGCTGCCGTGCAGTTCGCGAAGGTCGAGGGCAAGATCCCGGCGCCGGAGTGCGCGCACGGGATCCGGGCGGTGATCGACGAGGCGCTGGCGGCCAAGGAGACGGGGGAGGAGCGCGTGATCCTGTTCAACTACTGCGGCCACGGCCTGCTCGATCTGTCGGCCTACGACGACTACCTCAACGGCCGGTTGCCCGACGAGCAGGGCTGATCGCCCATCACGGGAGCTGATCCAGCACGCGGAGGAGGGTGGTTGGGCCGACGGTGCGGGCGCCGGCGGCGTGCACCCGGTCCCGCAGGCCGCGGTCGGCGGTGACCACGACGGCATCGGCGCCGGCCTGCGCAGCCAGCTCGGCGATCGTCGAGTCACCGTCACGCTTGGCGTGCACCACCCCCAACGGAGCGCCGGGCTGATCGCCGGCTGGCATACCCGAGCGGGCGGCGCCCTCCAGCACCACGGTTACCTGCAGCTCCTCGACCGGCACGTCGAGCGCTTCGGCCAGCGCGGCCGCGTCGCTCGATAACGCCCCGGCGAGCCGCTCGACGAGCCGGCGGGCGGCCCCGGGCCGGTCGCGCCACCAGCCGTCCGGTCGGGAGCCGACGACGTTCGCCGCGTCGACGATCACGAGCGTCATCCAGCGAGTCTCACATCAGCGCCGTCACATCAGGGGCGGGATGAGGTCGCGCGGCAGCTTTGACGCCGCGGCCCGGTCGAGCAGCCACAGCGTCCGGCGGGTCCCGCGCGCAGCAGCCGCCGGCACGGCAACCTCGCCCGCCCCGCCGATCGCCATGGCCACCGCGGCCGCCTTCGACTCGCCGGTGGTGAGCAGCCACACCTCGGTCGCGCGCCTGATCGCCGGCAGGGTGAGCGACACCCGCGTCGGCGGCGGCTTGGGCGAGCCGTGCACGCCCACGACGGTCCGCTCGGTCTCGTAGACCGCCGGCGAGCCGGGGAAGATCGAGGCGACGTGCCCCTCGTCGCCCACGCCGAGCAGGCACACGTCGAAGGCCGGCGTCGGCCCGTGGTCCTCCGGCCGGGCCCGCCGAGCCAGCACCTCCGCGTAGGCGGCGGCCGCCGCGTCGACGTCGTCGTCGAGCTCGCCGCCGGAGGGCGGCATCGGATGCACGAGCTTCGGGTCCAGCCGCACGTGGTCGAGCAACACCTCGCGGGCCTGGGTCTCGTTGCGCTCGGGGTCACCGGCCGGCAGGAACCGCTCGTCGCCCCACCACAGCTCGACCTGCGACCAGTCCACCGCGTCCAGGGCGGGCAGCTCGCGGAGCTGGCGCAGCACGTCGATGCCGGTGTTGCCGCCGGTCAGGACCAGCGACGCGGCGCCGCGGGTGGCCTGCAGGTCCACCAGGCGCGTGACCAGCCGGGCCGCGGCCGCACCGACCAGCAGCTCCGGGGTGGGGTGCACCAGCACCTCGGGGTGGCTCACCGCCGCCGGCCAGCGCCAGCCGCCGACCCCGCAGACGACCGCCCCCGGGTGATCTGGCTCAGCCCCTGGAGTGCGCCGGCATAGATCTCGTCCGGGTCGAGGCGGCGCAGCTCCTCGGCGAGGATGTCCTTGGTGTCACGCCGGTGCAGCGCCACCCGCCGCTCGGGCTGGCCGGGCTGCGTCAGCGTGCCGATCTTGCCGTCGGGGCGCACGAGCTCGATGGGTCCGGAGGGCCGGACCAACCGCACCGAAGAGATGCCCGGGGCCGCGTCGCTGCGGATGCGCTTCACCGGCGCCGAGAGCCGTGCGGTGAGCCACCCCGCGAGCAGGTCGGCCGACGGCGAGACCGGCTCACCGACCACGCGCGCCGAGGTGACCGGCTCGTGCGGGACGTTGTCCAGCGCCGCGGCCAGCAGCGCCCGCCACAGCGTGATGCGGGTCCAGCTCAGGTCGGTGTCACCGGGGACGTGGGTGCTCCGCCGCAGCTCCAGCGCCCGCGCCGGGTTGCTCGTGGCGAAGGCGTCGGTGATCCGCCGCTGGGCGAGCTCGCCGATCGGATCCTTGGACGGGGACTGCGGCGCCTCACCGGGCCACCACGTCACGACCGGCGTGTCGGGCAGCAGCAGTGGGATGACCATGCTCGCGCCAGGCTCGTCCCCGGCCAGCGGGCCGTAGCTGCGCAGCACGATGACCTCGCTGGCCCCGGCGTCGCCGCCGACCCGGATCTGGGCGTCCAGCCGGGCGGCGGCCTTGCGGACGCCACGGGCCAGCACGATGATCCGGCACGGGTGCTCCCGGCTCGCCTCGTTGGCTGCCGCGATGGCGTCCTCGATCCCTGGGCCGTCGTTGGTGACGATGACCAGCGTCAGCACCCGCCCCAGCGCCAACACGCCGCCGGACTCGCGGAGGTGAACCAGCTTGCGGTTCAGCACCGACGTGTTGGTGGACGGCAGGTCGACGATCATGGACGTCTCCAGGTGCGGCCCAGGCGCTCGATCATCTGGTTGGCGGACTCCGGGCCCCAGCTACCGGCTGGGTAGGGGTCGGGCTTGCCCTCGGCGGCCCACGCCTCCAGTACCGGGTCGAGGATCTCCCAGGACCGCTCGACCTCGTTGTTGACCGGGAACAGTGACGGCTCACCGAGCAGCACGTCGAGGATGAGCCGCTCGTAGGCCTCCGGGGAGCTCTCGGTGAACGCGGCACCGTAGGCGAAGTCCATTGTGACGTCCCGGACCTCCATCTGGTGGCCCGGCACCTTCGAGCCGAAGCGGATCGTCACGCCCTCGTCCGGCTGCACCCGCACCACCAGCGCGTTCTGCCCGAGCTCCTCGGTCATCGTCGCCTCGAACGGCAGGTGCGGTGCGCGCTTGAACATGACGGCGATCTCGGTGACCCGTCGGCCGAGGCGCTTGCCGGTCCGCAGGAAGAACGGCACACCGGCCCACCGGCGGGTGTCCACCTCGGCGGTGATGGCCGCGTAGGTCTCCGTGGACGACTCGGGGTTGAAGCCTTTCTCGTCCAGCAGCCCCGGCACCCACTCGCTGCCCTGCCAGCCGGCGGCGTACTGGCCGCGTGCGGTCGTCTCGGTCAGCGGTTCGAACAACCGGGTGGCCGAGAGCACCTTGATCTTCTCGGCGCGCAGCTCGTCGGGCCGAAACGACACCGGCTCCTCCATGGCGGTCAGCGCCAGCAGCTGCAGCAGGTGGTTCTGGATGACGTCCCGTGCGGCCCCGATGCCGTCGTAGTAAGCCGCCCGGCCACCGAGCCCGATGTCCTCGGCCATGGTGATCTGCACGTGGTCGACGTAGTTGCTGTTCCAGATCGGTTCGAAGAGCTGGTTGGCGAACCGCAGCGCCAGCAGGTTCTGCACGGTCTCCTTGCCGAGGTAGTGGTCGATGCGGAACACCGACTCCTCGGGGAAGACCGCGTTGACGACCTCGTTCAGCTCGCGCGCGGACCTCAGGTCGTGCCCGAACGGCTTCTCGATCACCACCCGGCGCCACTGGTCGCCGTCCTGGGCGGTCAGCCCGGAGCGGGAGAGCTGCTTGAGCACCACCGGGAACTTGTCGGGCGGGATGGCCAGGTAGAAGGCGTGGTTGCCGTTCGTGCCGCGAACCCGGTCCAGGTCCGCGACCGTCTCGGCGAGCCGGTCGAAGGCGTCGTCATCGTCGAAGCTCCCCATCACGAACCGGAAGCCCTCCGCGAGCCGGTCCCAGACCTCCTGCCGGAACGGGGTACGGGCGTGGTCGCGGACCGCCTCGTACACGATCTGGCTGAAGTCCTCGGCACCCCAGTCCCGGCGCGCGAACCCGACCAGCCCGAAGCCGGGCGGCAGCAGCCCGCGGTTGGCCAGATCGTAGATCGCCGGCATCAGCTTCTTGCGGGACAGGTCACCGGTCACCCCGAAGATGACCATGCCGGACGGACCGGCGATCCTCGGCAGCCGCTTGTCGCGGGGGTCCCGCAGCGGGTTGCTCGAGCCGTCGAGCAACAGGTCGCGCTCCCTTGCTGAGGTCATCCCTTGGCCTTGCTCAGCTGCTCGTCGACGGTGTGGCCCAGCTCCTCCCAGGAGGACAGGAACTTCTGCACGCCTTCTCGCTCCAGGGTCTTGAAGACGTCGTCGATGTCCACGCCGGCCACGGCGAGGGCGTCGAACACCTGCTGGGACTCCTCGGCACGGCCGGTCACCGTGTCGCCGTGCACCTCGCCGTGGTCGGCGAACGTCTCCAGCGTCTGTTCGGGCATCGTGTTCACCGTGCCTGCGACGACCAGCTCGGTGACGTAGTACGTGTCGGGGTAGGCCGGGTTCTTCGTCCCGGTAGAGGCCCACAGCGGGCGCTGCGGATTGGCGCCAGCGGAGGACAGCCGGTGCCACTCGGGCTGCGCGAAGACCTTCTGGAACGCCGCGTAGGCCAGTCGGGCGTTGGCCAGCGCGGCCTTGCCACGCAGCTCCAGTGCCTCTGGGGTGCCGATCGCGTCCAGCCTCTTGTCGACCTCGGTGTCGACCCTCGAGACGAAGAACGACGCCACCGAGGCGATCGAGCCGAGGTTGTGGCCGTTCGCGCCCGCCTGCATGACGCCGGCGATGAACGCATCCATCACCCGGCGGTAGCGCTCGATGGAGAAGATCAGCGTGACGTTCACGCTGATGCCCTGGGCAAGCGCGCTGGTGATCGCAGGCAGGCCCGCCTCGGTCGCCGGGACCTTGACCAGCAGGTTGGGCCGGTCGACCGCCTTCCAGAGGTCGACGGCCTCGGCGGTCGTCGCCTCGGTGTCGAAGGCCAGCCCGGGGTCGACCTCGAGCGAAACCCGTCCGTCGATCCCCTCGGTGGCCTCCCACGTGGCACGGAAGACGTCGCAGGCCTGCCGCACGTCGGTCACGGTGATCTCGCGGACCGCGTCCTGCACCGACCCGCCGCGGGCGGCGAGGTCCCGGATCTCCTCGTCGTAGGCCTCACCGTGCTTGAGCGCGGCGGCGAAGATCGTCGGGTTGGTGGTGACCCCCACGACGTGCTTGTCCCGGATCAGCCCCGCGAGGTTGCCGCTGGCCAGCCGTTCTCGGGACAGGTCGTCGAGCCAGATCGAGACTCCCGCGGCGGCCAGGGCGGCCAGTCGGTCACTGGGCATGGCAGGGCTCCTTCAGGGTCGTCAGCTGCGGATCGGTCCCAACGTCGCACGGGCGGCCTCCACGACCGCCTCGGTGGTGAAGCCGAACTTCCGGAACAGCGTCTGGTAGTCGGCGCTGGCCCCGAAGTGGTCGATGCCGACGATGCGGCCCTGGTCGCCGACGAAGCGGTACCAGGTCAGCGGCACCGCGGCCTCGACGGCGACGCGGTGGCGCACGTCCGGTGGAAGCACGCTGCGCTGGTAGGCCTCGTCCTGCGCGTCGAACCACTCGACGCACGGCATGGACACAACGCGGGTGGGCACGCCGTCGGCCTGCAGCACCTTGCGTGCCTCCACGGCCATCTGGACCTCAGAGCCGGTGGCAATGATGATGATCTCCGGCTTGCCCTCGTCGGCGTCGGCGAGGACGTACCCGCCACGGGCGACGCCGCCGGCGTCGGTGCCCTCGAGCAACGGCACGTTCTGCCTGGTCAGCGCCAACCCGGCCGGGCTGGAGGTGTCGAGCAGGATCGCGCGCACGGCAGCCGCGGTCTCGTTCGCGTCGGCCGGCCGGACCATCTTCATGCCGGGGATGGCCCGCAGCGCTGCCATGTGCTCGACGGGCTGGTGGGTCGGACCGTCCTCGCCGAGGCCGATCGAGTCGTGCGTCCAGACGTAGATCACCGGCAACTTCATCAGCGCGGCCAACCGCACGGCGGGGCGCATGTAGTCGCTGAAGATCAGGAACGTGCCACCGACCGGCAGCCCACCGCCGTGCATGGCGATCCCGCTCATGATCCCGCCCATGGCGTGCTCGCGTATGCCGAAGTGGAGCTGGCGGCCGGCGGGATGCTCGGCTGACTGGACCTCGACCTCCTTCGCCTCGGTGCCGGTGTTGCCGGTGAGGTCCGCACCACCGGCCATGAGGCCGGGCACGACGTCGAGCAGCGCGTTGACGCAGGCACCGCTGGCGTTGCGGGTGGCGACCTTGTCGCCGACGTCCCAGCGCGGCAGCTTCTCCTCCCAGCCAGCCAGCCCCTGGCCGGCAAGGCATGCATCGAGCTCGTCTCGGTTCCCCGACCATGCATCCACACGCCGGTGCCAGGCGGTCCGGGCCTCGGCGCCACGGGCAGCCGCGTTGCGGTAGAGCTCGATCACCTCCCGGG
>JACDBJ010000196.1 GCA_013695005.1 Pseudonocardiales bacterium | reverse complement strand
CGCCGAGGCGCTGTGCGCCTGCCGACCTTCGGCGGTAGCGGGTTGCGGCCGGGTGTCGACTTGGAGGACAAGCAAGCGCTGGCAGAGCTGCTCGATGGCGACGGGGCCGACGCTCGTGCAGCTGGTTGACGTCAACGTTCTTGTCTACGCCCATCGGCCGGAAAGTCCCAGAAGCGAGGAGACCCGGGAGTGGCTCGCGGGTGTGCTCGCCGGCGACGAACCGATCGGCCTGAGTGAGCTGGTGCTGTCGAGTTTCCTGCGGATCGTCACGAATCACCGCGTGTACCGCGAGCCCACACCACCCGAGCTCGCGCTGGACTTCTGCGACGTCGTGCTGGCCGCGCCCGCAGCGGTCGCGGTCCGCCCTGGGGTGCGTCATTGGGAGATCTTCTCCGCGTTGTGCCGCCGAGTCGGCGCACGGGGAGACCTGGTGCCGGATGCGTTCCATGCGGCGCTTGCCGTGGAGCAGGGCGCGACCTGGATCACGACGGACCGGGGCTTCGCCCGGTTTCCCGGCTTGCGCTGGCGGGTACTGCACGAAACGTGACGCCGCGAGCGACGGAGCAGCGGCGCGCCGTAAGTTGGCCGGACGAAGATCAGCTACTGTCACCAACGCCTGAGGAGCAGCGTGTCCGAACCGGCCAAGACGTCCAAGCTGGCTCAGCTCCGAGAGCGCTACGGGTGGCTGGACCACCTGGTCAGAGCGGGTGCGCGGTACACCGAGCGGCACGGTGACCACTACGCGGCAGCGATCACCTACTTCAGCGTGCTCGCCCTCGTGCCGCTGCTGATGGTCGCGTTCGCCATCGTGTCGTTCGTGCTGCGGGCCCGACCGGAGCAGCTGGAGCAGCTCAAGGATGAGATCACCGCGGCGGTGCCCGACGGGCTCGGCGACACGGTCGACCGGATCGTGGACCAGGCCGTCGGGTCGGCCGCCGCCGTCGGTGTGATCGGACTGCTCGCCGCCCTGTACGCGGGGCTGGGCTGGATGACCAACCTGCGCGAGGCGCTGACCGCGCAGTGGGGACGGCAGCCGGAGAAGCCGCCGTTGCTGCGCCGGACACTCGTTGACCTGCTGGCGCTGGTCGGGCTGGGGGCGGCGCTGCTGGTGTCGGTGGGCATCACCGTCGTCGGCTCCGGGTTCGCGTCGCAGGTATTGGAGCTGCTCGGCCTGGCTGACAACGGCGTCGCAGAGTTCCTCCTCGCTGTGCTGGCGGTGGTGCTCGGGCTGGTGGCGAACTGGCTGGTCTTCATGTGGGTGATCGCCAAGCTGCCCCGGGTACCGGGGAGCTGGCGCAGCGCGGCCAAGGCGGCGGCGCTGGGCGCTGTCGGCTTCGAGGTGCTCAAGCAGGGTTTGACGCTGTTCATCGGACGGCTGACCGAGACGCCGACCGGCGCGCTGTTCGGGCCGATCATCGCGCTGCTGCTCTTCATCTTCCTGGTATCGAGGTTGCTGCTGTTCGTCACCGCATGGGCGGCCACCGCGCCGGAGAACGAGCAACCCGACCCACCGCCCGCGCCGCCGCCCGCCGTGATCCGCCAGGAGGTGGTCGTGCGGCCGGGGCAGGACCCTCGCGCCGCCGCCGGGCTGGTCGGGGCCGGTGCGGTAGCCGGCCTGCTGGGCGGCCGGCTGCTCACCCGCCGCCGCTGACTGCGGCTACTCGGCTGGAGCGGGTCGCCGCCGCACGTTCCACCACAGAACGCTGAACAGCGCGCCGAGCGCGGTACCTCCCGCGGCGCCGCCCGCCACCAGCAACGGCACCGCGATCTCCGACTGTGCGGCGGATGTAGCCGCAGCGTCGTCCGCCGGATCGGCGGGTTCTGCCGGCCCAGCCTCCACCGGCGCGGCGTCGACCAGCGTGCCGACGGCCTCGGTGCCCGGCGGCAGCGCGAAGCCGTAGTCCAGCAGCTGGGCAGCCTGTGTCCACGTGGGCTGCTCGGCGCGCAGCAGCACCGCCACCAGCCGGCGGCCACCACGCGCCGCCGCCCCTATGAACGCGTGCCGCGCGTCGTCGGTGAACCCGGTCTTGCCGCCCAGCGCGCCCGGATAGGTGGCCAGCA
>JACDBJ010000460.1 GCA_013695005.1 Pseudonocardiales bacterium | reverse complement strand
GCGGCGATGATGCCGGCGCTGGCCCCGCTGGCCTGGTCCCTCGGCGCGGCGACGATCACGTCGAGCCCGGCGTCGCGCGCGGCGACAGCCAGTGCGAGCAGCCCCTCGGAGTCGATCCCGTCGTCGTTGGTCACCAACACCCGCTGCCCCCGGATCACCGCTGTTCCTCCCAAGGCCGCAGCTCCACGCGCTCCGCCACGGCATCCACTCCGGCGTCGCCCGCCGTGCCCAACCCACGTCGGACCACGTTCAGCGCACCACACGCGGCGCCGATGCGCAGGGCGTTGTGCAACGACTCACCTCCGCGGGTCCGCCTGCTGCGGCGCGAGCGCCAGCGGCGGGCGAGTCAGCCGCGCAGCCGGAGGTTCAAGTATCGCGCAACCCGCCAGGTCCACAGCCCGAGCCGACCCCAACGACGCTGCCGCCGCGCCGCGTCGAGAACATACAGCGATCGGGCCAGCTCGGCGTGGGTCCACACGAGCGGCACGTTGCCCAGCGCAGTGTGCTCCACCGGGTCGAACTCCTCGGGCAGCAGGCGGGGCAGCACCGAGCACAACGCATCCAGCCGGGCCGTCGAGCCGGAAAAGTCGCCGGTCAGGGCCTGCGCGCTGACAGCCCAGAACGACACCGGCAGGAACGCTCCCTCCCGGCCGGCGAAACCGTCGTCGCCATCAGGTGGGTAGCGGTAGAGGAACGGATAGGCGTCCAGCGCGTCGATGGTCCGCCGGACCAGCCGACGCGCACACTCCTCGTCGGGCCCCAACAGGCCGAAGACCACCGCCATGAGCGCCGCCGCGTCCGGTAGCGGGGGCTGTTGCCCATAGACCTGCGGGAGCAGCCCGTCGGCCCCGACGGCCGCCCGCACCCGCGCGGCGATCGCGTCGCGCACGTCGGTCCAGCGCCGGCGGGACTGCCACGGTCGGAGCCACCGGCCCAGCTTGATAGCGCGGTCGAGCACGAGCCATCGGCCGATGTCACCGTCGACGAACAGCGCCGACTCACGCTGTTCCCAGATGCCGTGTGACGCCAGCGGCTCCCCCGAGTCTTGCGCCGCGATGCCGTCGGCCAGCTCGCGCACCAGCCGCCAGGTGTCCGCGTCGAGCCGGCCACCGGTCTGGACATGCACCGACACGGCCTCCGCGAACAGGCCTAACCCGTCGTACTGAACCTGGTCCTTGGCGGCGTTGCCGACCCGGATCGGGGTCGAGCCGGCCCAACCGGCGATCCCCGGTTGCTCATGTTCGTCGGGCACCGTCTCGCCTCGGATGTCGACCACCGGGCCAGCCGGCACCAGCCGCTCGGCGGTGATCGAGCGGACGAAGCTCAGGTAGCGCGCCGCGTCGTCGCGCCGCCCCAGCAGCGAGGCCACCGCCACCGCCAGCGACGCGTCCCGCAGCCAGCAGTAGCGGTAGTCGAACTGCCGGTCGTGGCCGGGTGCCTCGGGCAGGCCGAGGGTGGGGGACGCGACCGCGGCGCCGGTGGCGGCGTAGGTGCAGGCCCGCAGGACGCGAAGCGAGTCCAGCGCGCGTTCGCGGTGCACGCTCGGTGGCCGGGACGAGCTGAGCAGGGCCGCCTCGTCGGCGTCCGCGTCGTCGAGTGCGGCGACCAGTCGCTCGACGTCGACCTCGGCGGTCGCGGTGCCGCTGGGCCCGATACGGATGACCAAGGCGGTCCACCCGTCGGCCGGCACCGCCAGTCGGGTGCGCAGCGTGTCATCCTGACCCGCGTCGCACTCGCCCCCGGCGACGCTGACCCACCGGTCCCCCAGCGCCACGCTGGCGCCGCCAGGCTCGACCTTCCAGCGGTCGGGCCCAGGGTCCGATCCGAATGCGGTCAGGCGCAGCTCGTGCTGGACATCGAGACCGGCCAAGCGCTCGACGCCGCGCTCGGGCGTGACCGCCCGCACCAACCGCACCAGCGTGACACCGGCAGCGCCCTCGTCGATCAGGCCGTCGCGCACCTCGACGCGTCCGCAGGGCGTGGCCAGCTCGGTACGCGCTGTCGGGCCCGCAGGCTCAGCGGAGCACCGGGCGTATCGCACGTCGCGGAAGGCGGCTCGACCCCCGCGGACGTCAAGTAACGACCAGCACACCGGCGGCGAGTCGAGCTCTGGTGCGCACCACCAGTCGATCTCGGCGTCGGGACGCAGCAGCAGCGCGCTACGGCCGTTGCCGATCAGGCGGTGCGCGGAGATCGCCGGCCGGTGTTGCGCAGCGCAGACCGTTGACGGGCTCACCGGCCGCGCAGCGCCCGCCAGGCCCGCCTGGCCTCGGGCCACACCAGCGGGGCGGCGGCGACGTTCGCCAGGGCGGCGAGCGTGCACCAGCTGCACAACTTTCGATGTCCGGTGATCTGCTCGAGGAACAGGTAGATGCCGCTCGCCGCGTCCACTGTGGATTTTGCCGCCGCCAAGAGCGGCAGTAGCGGCTTGGTCGCGGCGCGGTCGGCCGGCCCAGCGCCGTAGAGCACGAGGGATGCCCCGTAGGAGGCTATGCCGAGGCCGGCATCCGGAGTGCCGAACAGGTGATACGCCGAGCCCGAGGCGTCCACCTTCTCGGCGTCGAGCCAGGACAACCGCGGTTCGGGGACTCGGCGCAGCAATCCGGTCTGATACGCCTGCACGATGCCAAGGGCCGCGGTCGCCACCAGGGTGAGCCCGGTGGCGGCACGCCGGCGCGCGAGGTCCGGGGTGTCCACCCGGCGCAGGTCGTCGCTGACCCGCTCGGCGTAGCGGCTGGAGCTACGCCCGATTCCGCCGTTGGCCCTCGCCGCCGCCGCGCGCGGTCCCGATGGCCGGCGCCGTAGCCGACCTGCGGTCCCGCCCGTCACGACTGCGCCTGCTGTGCCGCGGGACCGCCGGAGAACTCGTACTGGGTGAACGGCGCTCGCAGTAGGCCGGTGACCGCGTCCTTGGTCCGAGCCCGGGACAGCGTGGGCGTCCCCAAGGTCATCGCGAGCAGGCCGGACGGGCCAAGCTGCGGCACCGTGCGCCCTTTTGCCTTGGCCAGTCCGTCGGCCACTGCCGCCAGCGCCCCGAACAGAGCCATGACCAGGACGTAACCGCCCAGCGGGCGCCGCGCACCCTGGCGGTAGGTCTGCGCGCCGTGCTGGGCCACCACCCGCACATGATCACCGATGACATCGGCCATGTCCATCCTCCTTGTGTTGTTCCTGGTGCAGATACCCGTTAAACGGGCTGCTCACGCCCTGTCCGCGGTGTGAAGTTCGCCGCTTCGGGGTAGCCAGGGTTAATCGCGGCGAAAGGGAGTGACCATGGCGCAGTCCGATCGATCGGAACGTCAAGTTGTGGTGATCACCGGTGCGAGCGGCGGGGTCGGCAGGGCGACAGCCCAGCGGTTCGCCCGCCGTGGCGCCGCGATCGCCCTGCTGGCCCGCGGGGAGGTGGGGCTCAACGCGGTGGCCGACGAGGTCCGCTCCGCGGGCGGCACTGCGTTGCCGATCATGGTCGACGTCGCGGACAACCGGGGGGTCGACGAGGCAGCGGAGCGGGCCGAGGCCGAGCTCGGACCGATCGACGTGTGGGTCAACGCCGCCTTCAGCTCGGTGTTCGCGCCGTTCACCCAGGTCAGCCCCGAGGAGTTCCAGCGCGCGACCGAGGTCACGTACCTCGGCATGGTCAACGGCACAAGGGCGGCGCTGCGGCGCATGCTGCCGCGCGACAGCGGCACGATCGTGCAGGTGGGCTCGGCTATCGCCTACCGCGCCATCCCGCTGCAGAGCGTCTACAGCGGCGCCAAGGCGGCCGCCCGCGGCTTCACCGACGCGCTGCGCTGCGAGCTGTTGCACGACAAGTCCGGCGTACGGGTCACCCAGGTCCACCTGCCTGCGGTGAACACCCCGCAGTTCGACTGGGTGCTCTCCCGGCTGCCGCGTCGGCCGCAGCCGGTGCCGCCGATCTACCAGCCCGAGGTCGCCGCCGACGCGATCGTGCACGCCGCCGATCACCCCCGGCGCCGGGAGTACTGGGTGGGTGCGAGCACCGTCGCCACCGTGCTCGCCAGCAAGATCGCTCCAGGGCTGCTCGACTGGTATCTCGCGAAGACCGGCTACGACGCGCAGCAGACCAAGCAGCGGCAACCGGCCGACTCGCCGTCGAACCTGTGGGTTCCGGCGGACGGTCCCGGTGGCAGCGACTTCGGTAGCCACGGCCGCTTCGATGACAAGGCGGCCCCCCGCAGCTACCAGCTGTGGGCCTCGCAGCATCCGGGCGTCGTCGGGGCCGGTGCGGCGGGAGTTGCCGCGCTGACCGGTCTCGCTATGAGCCGGCTGCGCCGCGGCTGACGCCGTGCCGGACGACACGCTGCCGGACGACGCGGTGCCCGATGACGCGCTGCCGGCCCCAGCCGACCCCGGCACCGTGACGGTCGTGCTGATGGGAGTCTCGGGCGCGGGCAAGAGCACCGTCGCGGACGAGCTCGTTGCGGCGACCGGCTGGGCGTTCCTCGAGGGTGACTCGCTGCATCCCGCGGCGAGCCGGGCACTGATGACCACGGGCCGGCCACTGGACGACCCCGACCGCGCGCCGTGGCTGGCCGCGGTCGCGGCGTGGATCGGCGAGCAGGAGGACGCCGGCCGCAACGCCGTAGTGACCTGCTCTGCGCTGCGACGCCGCTACCGAGACGTGCTGCGCGCGGGCCATCCGTCGGTCCGGTTCGTGCATCTCGCTGTGCCGGCGTCCGCGCTCAAGCGGCGGCTACTCGCCCGGGTCGGCCACTTCATGCCGGCCACCTTGCTCGCGAGCCAGATCGCCACGCTGGAGCCGCTCCAGCCCGACGAGCCAGGGGTCGCCGTGCCGGGGGACCGAACTCCGCACCAGATCGCCGAGGCGGTCCTGCGGCTGGTGGCCGGCAGATCATGACGGCGGTGCGTCACAAAGGCGGGGGAACGTCTCCGGTGGGTTTCGCCCTGCGCAGCGGCAGGGGCAGCACGTACCAGAGCACCGCGAACATGACCGCCGCGACGGCCGAGATGACGATCGCCGGGCCGCGACCGATCGCGATGTCGAGCACCAGCAGCACGGCCCCGATGAGCGTCAGGGCCAACGCGACAAGGCCCACCGAGGCGAGCCGGTGGGTCAGTTTCACCAACTGGGACTTGACCCCGCGGTGGAACACCATGCGATGCACCGCTACCGGCGCGACGAGCAGCGCCGTCGTGGCCGTGGCCAGCAGCAACGTCGCGACGTAGATCCACCGCTGGGTGGCGTCGATCCTGGCGAACCGCTCGGTGAACGACAGCGAGAGCAGGAAGCCGAAGAGCACCTGCACCCCGGTCTGGGACACCCGCAGCTCCTGAAGCAGCTCGTTGTTGCGGTCCGCGCGCTGCTCCGGTGACTCGTCCACACGCGGGTTCGGCCGACCTGCTCGACTCGCGTCCCGGGTGTCGGTCATCCCAGTCCCTTACCCAAAGAGCCTGCCGCAGAACCGCAGTGTCTGCGAACTTAGGGAACACCGCCGGTACTCGAGCCGGCTGACAGGAGGACGCCATGCCGAAGAAGCGGCCCAGCGTCAAGAACGAGAAGCAGTACGAGGCCCTCAAGGACAAAGGCATGTCCAAGCAGCGCGCCGCGAAGATCGCGAACTCGCCCGACGCGTCGTCGCACGGCGGCAAGAAGTCGGGATCCGGGGCGACTCGTCGCAGGGCGGCACGACGGCGCTGAAGAAGGCGGCCGGTCGCAAGGGCGGTAAGGCCGCGGCCAAGAAGTCCAAGTCGAAGTCCTGACCGACGCCGACCCAGTCACCACCTGGGCGGCAGCGCACGAGTAGGGACGGCGGCCGCGGTCCGGGCGGTGCGTGCGAGCACGGTGCGATACAGCGCGAGGTACTGCTCGGCCATCCGGGCGGGGGTGAACCGTTCGACCGCGTCGCGGCGACACTCGGTGCGGTCGATCCGGCTCACCGCGTCCACCGCTGCGGCCAACGCGTCGACATCGCCGGGCTCGACGAGCCAACCGGTGCGGCCGGAGCTGACCAGCTCGGGCAGGCAGCCTCTGCGGTAGCCGATCACCGGCGTTCCGAGCGCCAACGACTCCACCACCGCGGTCCCGCCGGGCTCCTCCCAGTCCAGCGGGAACAACGTGGCTGCGGCGCTGGACACCATGCGGTCGCGCGCGGCCGGCGCGAGCGACCCCACCCAGCGGACCCGGGCACCGTCCACGAGTGGAGCGACCTGCTCGTACCAGTACCGGACGTCGGGGTTCGTCGCCGCCTGCTCGCCGGCCGTCGCCAGCTCCAGGGCCGTGGTGTACGGGCCAACCGGCCCGGCCAGCACCACGTCGCGTCGCAGCCGGTGCGCCAGCGCGGCGGCGACGTGCTGCCCCTTGTACGGAGTGATCCGGCCCAGCACGACGAGGTGACGGCCGACCGGCCGGGCGGACGCCGCTAGCAGCGGTCCCGCCGCGAGCGGCGTCGCCAGGTGGACGTGGCC
>JACDBJ010000186.1 GCA_013695005.1 Pseudonocardiales bacterium | reverse complement strand
ACACCGTTGTGGGCGTCAAGCCTCCACGGCCGTCCCCCCGAGACGCGGTCTCACGTCAGTCCTCGCAGGACAAGCGAATGAAGCGTTCCCGGAAGGGGGCCTGACATGGAAGGTAGGCCCATCAGCGGGTGCAGCAGCCCGGTTTCGGGCAGCGCAAGCGGCGAGGGTGCCTTCTACAAGTAGCCGGCATGTGTGCCGAGGGGCTCGGCTACCGACCGGCGCGGGCGTGTCTGCGGTACCAGCCCTCCTCGGCGAGGGTGCTGCGGTGCACCCGCTCCCGGGCGTCCCGCTCCCGTTGGCTCTCCACACCGATCGACGGCTCGAGCTCGGTGTCAGCCCGCCGGAACGGAATGACCTGGACAAGGGGAGTTCCCTTGACGAGCATGTAGACGCCGTCCGGCGCGGTAGCGACGAACGGGAAGTTCACCGTCGAGGTGTAGACGTCGGTGTCAACGACCCCGGAGAGCACCTGGACGACCTCCTGGGGGCGGTTCAGCGGCGCCACGAACAGGCAGCTCCATCCCCTCGGGGTGCGGATGGTCCAGAAGTTGTGGAGCTTCATCGGCGGCCGGGGCTCGAATGGGCTTCCCGCGATCTGCGACGGGGAGTGGTTGCTCACCATCTCGCGGTCGAACTCCCAGCCGGTGTCCACCGAGCGTCCCCCGTCGGAGATCTCGAGCCGCACCGTCGCGGCGAGCGGGATGATCCAGCCTGTCGTCAACGCGTCCAGGAACGGCATACAGCGCTTGACCGTTAGGCCGTGGTTTGACGGCGCTCACCTCGCCCTTGCTGACCCCGGGGAGCTTGCGCAGCCACGCCGGTATTGCGGTCTTCGCCGGTATCGGCTCGGCGATGACCCCCTTGTCCTCGGGCCGGCACAGGAACTCGATGCGTGGGTTGGAACGGAACATTCGCGTCTCCTCGACGGGTCCAACGGGGTGGCGCAGGCGGGTCCGTCGAGGTCGAGGAGACCTGACGGACCCGCGGTATGGGCTACCGCTGCGGCTAGCCAGCCTGCGCTTGGTGCGGCATTCGTGTGACAGAAGAAGCGCTGGGAGCAAGTTGGCCACCCAAATGCGGGTGGATTCTGACTCTCCGAGGTTTCACCGCCAATCACATCGTGCCGTTCAGTAGCGTCTGAGGTGCGCTTGACGATGAGCAAGAGAGTCAAGTCGTCGAGGGGAACGAGCCGTGAGCAACCTGTTTCAGCCGCAGCCACCGCCGCCGGGCGACCCCACGCCGCCCGGCTACCTCCCACCGAAGCCGGCGTTCATCCCGCAGCAGCTCGGCCACCTCTTACCGCAGCCAGGTGCAATGCCGTCGCACCTGGACTACGCGCCACAGCTGCTGAGCACGGTCCCCCAGCAGCGGGCTTGCGCGCCGCCGCGGCAGCGTCCGGTGATCGCCCAGTCATACCCGCCGGCGTTGCAACCGCCCGCGTCCAGGCGGCCCGGGCGCCGGAGCGGGTGGGGGCTCGCGATCGCGGGAATGGTCGTGGCGCTGTTGCTGGCCACGGGCGTCGTCATGGCCCTCGACACGGGCGGGTTCCGAACCACCCTGCATAACGTCGTACAGGATGCGAACGTCACAGTGGTCACCGGAGCCGCGACGTAGCCCGTCAGCTGGCGGCGGGAATCCGGCCGAGCTTGCCGGCCTGGAAGTCCTCGAAAGCCTGCAGTACCTCGGAGCGGGTGTTCATCACGAACGGACCGGCCCAGGCCAGCGGCTCCCGGATGGGCTGGCCACCGAGCAACACGACCTCCAGCGCCGGGTAGCGGCTGTCCTGCTGCTGGGCAGCGGTGAGCTCGACGGCGTCGCCGGGTCCGAAGACGGCCAGCTGGCCGGTCTCGATCGGGCGCTGCTCGGCGCCGACGATGCCGCGGCCGGCGAGGACATAGGCCAGCGCGTTGAAGTTGGGGTCCCACGGCAGCCGGACGGCCGAGCCCGGCGACACCGTCGCATGCACCATGGTCATCGGGGTGTGCGTCGAGCCGGTCCGGTGTGGCCGCAGAGCTCGCCGGCGATCACGCGCAGCAACGCGCCGCCGTCGGAGGACGACAGCAAGGCCGACGCCGAGCCACGCAAGTCCTGGTAACGCGGGTCGGCCCACTTCTGCTCGCGCGGGAGGTTCACCCACAGCTGCAGGCCGTGGAACAGCCCACCGCTGACCACGAGGTGCTCCGGCGGCCGCTCGATGTGCAGCAGCCCGGAACCTGCGGTCATCCACTGGGTGTCGCCGTCGGTGATCACGCGCCGCCGCCGTTGCTGTCCTGGTGCTCGAAGGTGCCGTCGACGATGTAGGTGACGGTCTCGAAGCCGCGGTGCGGGTGCCACGACGTGCCCTTCGGCTCACCCGGTGCGTAGTCCACCTCGCCCATCTGGTCGAGGTGGATGAACGGGTCCAGCAAGCTGATGTCGACGCCGGCGAAGGCACGGCGGACGGGGAAGCCCTCACCCTCGAAGCCGCTCGGCGCGGTCGTCAGCGAGATGACCGGGCGCGCGGTGGTGGTGGCTGCGTCCGGCTCGGTGACGCGGGGCAGCACGGTGAGGTCGAGGACGGTGACGGCGGGCATCTGTGGGCTCCTTCCAGCTCCAATGGCGTCAACCCGCCGGGCCGCCCAAACCTTCCAGAGCCGGGCGGCGGCGCTGATCACGTGCCGGTCGCTGACCGGCCGTTAACCGGAGGCCGGGCTGGGCGCGCGACTGGTGGTCAGCCGGCCCCCTCAGTCATGCGCCGCGCCGAACCGGACTGCCACCCTCGCGCCACCCCGTGGGGAGCTGCCAAGGCTCACGGACCCACCGGAGTCCTCGGCCGTCCGACGCACGATGTCCAAGCCCAGCCCGGTGGACGCGGCTCCCGATCGGCCTCGCTCGATCATGCTGGTGTCCGGGAAGCCCGGGCCTGCGTCCTCCACCACCAACACCGCTCCATCCCCCACTGCGTGTGCCGTCACCGAGAGGTCCACGCCGGCAGGGGTGTGCGCGAACACGTTGGCGAGCAGCGCATCCATGATCGCTTCCAGGGCGGCAGGGCCGACGCGGACCGGAAGGCATCCGGACTGGATCTGCACGGTGATCTTCCGTCCGGTGTCCTCAGCCAACGCCGACCAGAACCCGGCACGATCTCGCGCGATCCTGGCGAGATCAGCGCGCTCTGCGCCGTCCGAGACGAGCCGTTGGGACGCCCGGATGACCTCGTTCACCGCGGCGGTGACGGCCTCGACGTCCTCGACGAGCCGCTCCGCCAAGGTTCGATCCTTCAGCGCGTCGACATCCAGGCGCAGCGCGGTGAGGGGCGTCCGCAGGCGGTGGGTCAGATCTCCGGATCGGCGACGCTCGGCGGCGACAAGATCATCGACGCGAGTGGCCAACCGGTTGAGCTCGACGGCGGTCTTGCGAATTTCGGGCGGTCCATCGGCCGCGGCCCGCGCACTCAGATCACCGGCTGCGAGCCGGTCGGCAGTGGCGGCCAGATCGGCGACCGAGCGGAGCAGGCCGCGGCCGAGCCGTTCGGCCAGCAGGATGCCGGTGAGCAGCAAGGCCACCGACAGCGAGAGAACCATCAGCACCATCGGCGTGAGACCCGCGTGCAGGGCTTCTGATGTCGCCAGCACCCGGACGACGGTCGGGCACCCCTGCGGACCGGTGACCGGAACGAGGATCTCCAGGCCGTCGGCTGTGTCGTTGGTGGCCCCGCGACAGCCGGCGGCCAGGTCCACCGACGGGCTGCGCTGGACGGGCACTCCCAGGACCCGGCCGTCGGGCAGAAACACCGAAACCGCGAGCCCGTCCTGCGGCTGCGTCGGCAGCGAGTTGACGGTCAGCGTGGCCGTCATCTCGGCGACCGCCTGCGCGCGTTGCACGGCGGCCAGCTCGCCGCGGTGCTCGACATCGCGCTGTACCAACAGCAGCGTCGGTACCAGGAACGCGATCAACACGAGGAGCATTGCCGCCGCGACCAGGCCAGTCAGCTGCCGGCGCATGGGATCTCACTCGTCCGGTTCGTTCAACCGCAGGCCCACCCCCCGCACAGTATGCAGGTAGCGCGGTGCCGCCGCACTCTCCCCCAGCTTGCGGCGCAGCCACGAGAGGTAGACGTCCACTGTCTTGTCGTTCTGGCTGTAGGGAAGTCGCCACACCTCGACGAGGAGCTCGCGCTTGCTGACCACGTCGCCGGCCCGACTGGCGAGGTAGTACAACACGTCGAACTCCCTCGGCGAGAGCTGGAGCGACACTCCGTCGAGCTCGGCCGTACGGGCCGCCGGCTCGATCACCAAACCACCCACCGTGATTCTGGGCTTCCGCTGGCCACCGTGGAGCCGACCACGTCGAAGCACGGCGCGAATCCGGGCGACCAACTCCTCGGACCCGAACGGCTTGACGATGTAGTCATCAGCTCCGGCCTCCAGCACCGCGACGATCTGACGCTCCTCGTCGCAGGCAGTCGCCACGATGATCGGTACTTGGCTGACCGCACGGACGATGCGCAGTAGTTCGGTGCCCGTGACATCCGGAAGGCCGAGGTCCAAGACGATCAGGTCCGGGTCGGTCTCCACAGCGGCTTGCAGGCCGGCGAGCCCAGTCGCCGCCGAGCTGGCCGCGATGTCATTGTCGGTTAGCGTCCGAATCAGGCCACGCCGGACTTGCGGATCGTCCTCCACAACAAGGACGTGCGGCACGGTGGCAGCGTATCCCTCCTGGGCATGGCATCTGGGCCGTTGGAAACGACAATGGAGCAGCCCCAACGCAACTTAGAGCGGCCCTATCGCGGCGTTATCACACCTCGTTCAAGATCGGCGGCGGCGCTATCCGGAAATGCGGGGGATATAGCGCACCCAGGGGCCTGCTATCTGCTCGGCGTATCGAATGCCTTGGCGCATCGGCGGCGGCGCTGAGCGGCCACTGCCGGCCGGCACCGCTCGCTGCGCCGGCGCAGGCGGATCCAGAGCAGGCGGCGCAACGGTCTCCGGCGGCGAGGACGGCGAGGACGGCGAGGACGGCGAGGACGGCG
>JACDBJ010000176.1 GCA_013695005.1 Pseudonocardiales bacterium | reverse complement strand
GCTCCTCCTCGCGCATCAGCGCTGGTCGGCCGCCGGTCACCTTGCGGCCGAGCTGCCGCAGCGCGCGCAGCGTCGCCGGCCCGCAGATGCCGTCCGGGGTGAGCCCGTAGTCGCGCTGGAAGCCGCGCAGGGCCTTGTCGGTCTGGGTGTCGAACACCCCGCCGGGCCGGCCGGTGTCGTAGCCGAGCTCCAGCAGCCGCTCCTGCAGCGCGAGCACGTCGTCGCCGCTCATCGGAGCCGAGATCATCAGGGCGAGCATCCGGTCGCCGAGGGTCCAGTGCGCCTCGCGCAGCGCACGGTAGGTCGCGGGTCCGACGATGCCGTCGGTGATCAGCCCGCGTTCCTGCTGGAACGCCCGGACGGCGTTCTCGACCTCGCTGTCGTACTCGTCGTCGCGCTGCGCCGCAGTGGCAGGCAGCAGCCCGAAATAGCGAAGCGTGTGACGTACCTCGGCGACGGCCGGGCCGCTTTCTCCGCGGCGGAGCAGCTGCATGCACCCTCGCTCAATCGACATCCGCGCCGAAGCGCAGCCCTCGGGTCTGAGGACTTGTGCCTGCCGTCCCGCCCGCGACGGAGGTTCACGAATTGTAGCGGCGTGCCACCGCGACGCTGCGTCTAGCTCGCACCGGCACAGCAACGCCGACGCCCCGATGTGGAGCGCCGGCGTTGGTCCTGCGAAGAGTCAGATCAGAGGTAGTCGGCCAGGTCTGCGAGCAGGGCGGCCTTCGGCTTGGCACCGACGATCTGCTTCACCGGCTTGCCGTCCTGGAATACGATCAACGTCGGAATCGACATGACCTGGAAGTCCCGAGCGGTCGCCGGGTTGGCGTCGATGTCGAGCTTCGCGATGGTGATCTTCTCAGCGTTCTCGGCGCCGATCTGCTCGAGGATCGGAGCCACCAGCCGGCACGGGCCGCACCAGCTCGCCCAGAAGTCGACCAGGACGGTCTTCTCGCTGCCCAGGACATCTGAAGAGAACGACTCGTCGGTCACGGTCATGGTCAGGCTGGTTTCCATCGTTTTCCCTACTTCTCGGTTGCGGGTCGTGACGTTCAGTGAGCGGAGACTTCCGCTGGTACGGGTTGCTCGGCGAGCCAGCGCTCTGCGTCGATGGCCGCCTGACTTCCCGTGCCGGCAGCCGTGACGGCCTGCCGGTAGGTGCGGTCCACAAGGTCGCCGGAGGCGAACACGCCGGGCAGCTTCGTGCGGGTGGTGCCGGGTGGCTCGACGAGTACGTAGCCGTCCGGGTCGGTGGGAAGCTGCTCGCGAACCAGGTCGCTGCGCGGGTTGTGCCCGATCGCCACGAACATCCCGGTGACCGGCAGCACCGTCTCCGCACCGGTGCGGGTGTCGCGAACCCGCAGGCCGGCCACGGTGTCCTCACCGAGCACCTCGGTGACGACGGCGTTGGTCAGCCAGCGGATCTTCGGCTCGGCCTTGGCCCGCTCCAACATGATCTTCGACGCCTTGAACTCGTCACGCCGGTGGATGATCGTCACTGTCTCGGCGAACCGGCTGAGGAACAGCGCCTCTTCCATCGCCGAGTCCCCGCCACCGACGACGACGATGTCGTGCTGGCGGAAGAAGAAGCCGTCGCAGGTGGCACATGAGCTCACGCCGCGACCGAGCAGTCGCTCCTCGCCGGGCACGCCGAGATAGCGCGGCTCGGCGCCCATGGCCAGCACTACGGCCCGCGCGCGGTAGTCCACGCCGTCGACGGTGACCGTCTTGATCTCGCCTTCGAGGTCGACCGCGGTGACGTCGGCCGAGACCAGCTCGGCGCCGAAACGCCTAGCCTGCTCGCGCATCTGCTCCATCAGCGCCGGCCCCATGATGCCGTCGGCGAAGCCGGGGTAGTTCTCCACCTCGGTGGTGGTCATCAGCTCGCCGCCGTACTGGCTGCCCTCGAAGACCAGCGGAGACAGCTGCGCGCGACCGGCGTAGATCGCGGCCGTATACCCGGCCGGACCCGACCCGACGATGACGACCTCACGTACGTCTTCGGCTGCCACGCTGCACTCCTTTGGCCACGGCGTTGTCGCTGCGGCTCTGACCGCTGCAACGCGATCCTTCCAGTGAGCATTCCCCTCACAGCGCCAGCCAGTCCTGCAGGCGTCACCGGCCGGCGACGACGTCCGCGAGCGCCGGGTTGGTCTGGGTCGTGCCGCAC
>JACDBJ010000455.1 GCA_013695005.1 Pseudonocardiales bacterium | reverse complement strand
GTGTCGGACTTCCTCGGCGACCCGGACTGGGAGCGGCCGCTGCGGGCGCTGTCCGCCCGGCACGAGCTGCTCGCGGTGGAGGTGCTCGACCCGCGGGAGGAGGAGCTGCCCGACGTGGGCACGGTCGTGCTGGCCGACCCGGAGACCGGCCGCCAGCGCGAGTTCCAGACCACGCCGCTGCTGCGCCGGGAGTTCGCCGCGGCGGCCTCCGCGCACCGTGAGCTGGTCGCCACGACGCTGCGGCGCTGCGGCGCGGGCCACCTCGTGCTGCGCACCGACTCGGACTGGATCGCCGACGTCGTGCGCTTCGTGATGGCCCGCAAGCGGCGGTGGTCCGGCGGGCTCGGCGGCGTCACCGGCGGAGCTGCCCGGGGACCCTCCGGTGGAGTCCAGGCTGGCTGGTCTCGGTGAGCTTCTCGGAGCCGTGGTGGCTGCTGCTGCTCATCGCGGTGGCAGCACTGGTGGCCGGCTATCTGGTGCTGCTGCGCCGCCGTCGCCGCGACATCGTCCGCTTCACCAACCTCGCACTGCTCGAGAAGGTCGCTCCGCGCCGACCCGGCTGGTGGCGCCACGTGCCCGTGGCGTTGCTGCTGATCGCGATGGTGCTGCTGACGGTGGCGCTGGCCGGGCCGATGGGCGAGCGGAAGGTACCGCGCAACAAGGCCACCGTCGTGCTGGTGATCGACGTGTCACTGTCCATGCAGGCGACCGACGTCGAGCCGACCCGGCTGGCCGCAGCACAGGCCGCGGCGAAGTCCTTCGCCGACCAGCTCACGCCGGGCATCAACCTCGGGCTGATCACCTTCGCCGGCACCGCCGCCGTGCTGGTGTCCCCGACCACCGACCGGGAGACGGTCCGCCGCGCGGTGGACGGGCTGCGCCTGTCGGAGTCCACCGCGACCGGCGAAGCGATCTTCGCGGCACTGCAGTCCGTCGAGAGCTTCTCCCAGTCGCTCGGCGGCGGTGACGGCCCGCCACCGGCCCGGATTGTGCTGATGAGCGACGGCAAGCAGACCATCCCCGGGCCGGAGGGCGAGGAAGAGCAGCGCGGCTCGTTCACCGCGGCCCGCAAGGCGGCGGAGGCCAAGGTGCCGGTCTCCACGATCAGCTTCGGGACCCGGTACGGCACGATCGAGGTGGACGGCCGCCGCCAGCAGGTCGCGGTGGACGACGAGTCGATGCGCCAGATCGCCCAGCTGTCCGGCGGGCAGGCCTTCACCGCGGCCAGCGAGGAGGAGCTCAAGGAGGTCTACGCCGACCTCAGCGAGCAGATCGGCTACGAGACCCGGTTCGTCGACACCAGCCGCCCGTGGCTGGCCGGCGGTGCCCTGATCGCGATCGCGGGCCTCGGCGCCGCCGTCGGCTTCGGCCGCCGCCTGCCCTAGTCTGCTCGCCTCGGTCGGAGCCTCGGGCACCAGTCCCGGACTTGTACCTTCGGGTCCCATGAGCGCGGTCAGGACGTCGTCACCTGGGATCCTGTGGGCTGTCCTGGTTGGCAGCTGGTCGCTGATCTTCGCCGCACCTCACTTCTACTGGGCCGTGGGTGGCCGGGCGGGTCTGGAAAACCAGGCGGCCGCGGCGGACGTTGCGCTGCAGCAGGGCTGGTTCGCCGCCTACAACCTGGCCGCCGGATGCCTCGGCATCCTGGGTGCGCTGGTCGCCCTCGGCCTCGCGAAGAGGTGGGGTAGCCGACGGGCGCGCCGCTGGTTGCTGGGTGCCGCGACCGCGGCCTGCTCTGTCCTGCTGCTCCGCGGGCTGCTGGGCCTGACTCTGCTCGGGGTCGGCCTGCTCACGGGAACGTTCGACCAGCAGACGCCTGCGGTCCTTCTCGCCATCGAGCCCTGGTTCGTGGTGGGCGGAATCGCCTACGGCGCCTTGGTGGTCGACAGCGCAGGGTGCCCCGACCGACACCCCACCTCACTGACCGATCCCCATTTGCGGCCGACCACCTGCCAGCTGCCCACGCACTCGTAGCCCTGGACCGTGTTCTTGCCGTCCGCTGATCTGAGTTCGGGTCAGCCCCCGTCGCCAGGCCGGGTCGGCGACCGGACAGGCGTACTGGATAGCCTCGCCCGGTGGGACGCAGCGTGCTCGTCACCGGGGGGAACCGCGGCATCGGACTGGCCATCGCGCAGGCGTTCGCCGCGCAGGGTGACCAGGTGGCCGTGACCCACCGCGGCTCCAGTGTGCCGGACGGCCTGCTCGGAGTGCAGTGCGACGTCACCGACGCGGACGCCATCGACGCGGCGTTCGCCCACGCGGAGCAGGAGCACGGGTCGGTGGACGTACTCGTCTCCAACGCCGGCATCACCGACGACA
The DNA here is from genome assembly GCA_013695005.1 of Pseudonocardiales bacterium. Classification (GTDB taxonomy): domain Bacteria; phylum Actinomycetota; class Actinomycetes; order Mycobacteriales; family Pseudonocardiaceae; genus Pseudonocardia. The sequence goes on along the minus strand of JACDBJ010000455.1, from coordinate 2,894 downwards.
GCCTGCTGATGCGGATGACCGAGGAGCAGTTCACCCGCGTGCTGGACACCAACCTCACCGCCGCGTACCGGGTCGCCAAGCGCGCCACCCGCGGCATGCTGAAGGCGCGCCACGGCCGGATGGTGTTCGTGTCCTCCGTGGTCGGGCACACCGGTGGGCCGGGTCAGGTCAACTACGCCGCCAGCAAGGCAGGGCTCGTCGGACTGGCCCGCTCGATCGCCAGGGAGCTCGGCTCGCGTGGGATCACCGCCAACGTGGTCGCGCCTGGCTTCGTCGAGACGGAGATGACCGCCGAGCTGCGGGACGAGCGCAAGAAGGAGATTCTCGGGCAGGTCCCGCTGGGACGTTTCGCGACGCCCGAGGAGATCGCGGCGGCGGTCACCTGGCTCGCCTCCGACGCAGCCGCCTATGTCACCGGCGTGGTGCTGTCGGTCGACGGCGGCCTCGGCATGGGCCACTGAGACCACTGAGCAGCTGACAAAGGGAGACCAGATGACCGGCCTGCTCGCGGGCAAGCGCATCCTCGTCACCGGAGTGATCACGGACGCGTCGATCGGCTTTCACGTGGCGCGGGTGGCGCAGGAGCAGGGCGCGCAGGTCGTGCTCACCGGCTACGGCCGGCTGAAGCTGGTGGAGCGCATCGCGACCCGGCTGCCGCAGCCGGCGCCGGTCGTCGAGCTCGACGTCTCCGACGACACCCAGCTCGAGTCGCTGGCCGACCGGGTCGGCGAGCATCTGGGCGACGAACCCGGTCTGGACGGGGTGCTGCACTCGATCGGCTTCGCGCCGGCGTCGTGCCTGGGTGAGGGCGCGTTCCTGACCGCGCCGTGGGAGGACGTCGCCACCGCGCTGCACGTCTCGGCGTACTCGTTCAAGTCGCTGGCGGTGGCCTGCCTGCCGCTGCTCTCGCCAGGCGGGTCGATCGTCGGGATGGACTTCGACAACCGGCAGGCCTGGCCCGCGTATGACTGGATGGGCGTTGCGAAGTCGACGCTGGAGTCGGTGTGCCGCTACCTGGCGCGTGATCTCGGGCCCAAGGGGATCCGTGTCAACCTGGTCGCCGCCGGGCCGGTGAAGACCATGGCCGCACGCTCGATCCCGGGGTTCAGCGCGTTCGAAGACGTCTGGGGCGAGCGGGCGCCGCTGGGCTGGGACGTGACGAACCCCGAGCCGGTCGCCCGGACGTGCTGCGCGTTGCTGTCGGACTGGATGCCGGCCACGACCGGCTCGATGGTGTGGGCCGACGGGGGCTTCCACGCCGTGGGGGTGTGACCACGGCGGGGGAGCGGTTCGACGCGCTGCTGGTGCTGTCCTTCGGCGGGCCGGAGGGCATGGACGACGTGCGGCCGTTCCTGGAGAACGTGACCCGCGGCCGGGCGGTACCGCCCGAGCGGCTCGACGCCGTCGTGGAGCACTACCGGCACTTCGACGGCGTGTCGCCGATCAACGCGCGCAACCGCGAACTGGTGGCCGACGTGGCCGGGCTGCTGGACGTGCCGGTGTACCTCGGCAACCGCAACTGGCACCCGCTCGTGGAGGACACCGTCGAGCAGATGGCCGCCGACGGGGTGCGGCGCGCGCTGGTGTTCGCGACCAGCGCGTACGGCGGGTACTCCGCGTGCCGCCAGTACGACGAGGACATCGCGCGGGCGCGGGCGGCGGTGGGCGCGGCGGCGCCGGAGCTGGTGAAGATCCGGCACTTCTTCGACCATCCTGAGTTCGTGGCGGCCAACGCCGACGCGGTGCGCGCGGCATGGCTCCCGGGTGCGCGGCTGGTGTTTACGGCGCACTCGGTGCCGGTGGCGGCCGACGCGGCAGCCGGCCTGCCCACCGACGGCGGCCACCGCTACTCCGGGCAGGTGGCCGAGGCGGCCAGGCTGGTCGCCGCCGACCTGGGCGAGACCGACTACGACGTGGTGTGGCAGTCGCGGTCCGGGCCACCGCGGGTGCCGTGGCTGGAGCCGGACATCGATGACCACATCGACGCGCTACATGCCGAGGGCGTCCCGGCCGTGGTGGTCTGCCCCGTCGGCTTCGTCTCCGACCACCTGGAGGTGGTGTGGGACCTCGACACGCAGGCTCGCGAGCATGCGGAGCGGCTCGGGATGGGGTTCGCGCGGGCGGCCACCGCCGGGGCTGACGCCCGGTTCGCCGGGATGGTGGTCGAGCTGGTGCGCGAGCACACCGACGGGATACCGCCGCGTTCTCTCGGCGAGGTGCCATCGGCGGGCTGCTCCGTCGACGGCGAGCCCTGCGCGCCGGACTGCTGCCGGCCGACGCTGCGCCCGACCCGCGCGGCATAGCCGGCCTCGATCGGGCGTTGAGTCCGACGATGACACTTCGCCTTGCCGTGCTCGGGGACTCGATCGGCTACGGGGTCGGCGCGAGCCACCCCGAGGACGCCCTCGCGCCCCGCCTTGCCGCCGACCTGTCGACGCTCGGGCTGCCGGTCGTGACCAAGCTGTTCGCGGTGCCGGGGGCTCGGAGCTCGGACCTCGCGGCGCAGGTCGATCGCGCTGCGGCATGGGATCCCGACATCGCGGTGATCGTCGTCTGGGCGAACGATCTGACGCGTCTGGTGCCCGCCGAGCAAGCCGCCGCCCAGCTGGAACGCGCCGTCCGCGCGCTGCGGTCCTCCGGTGCCCAGGTCGTCGTCGCGCCGGCCCCTGACCTCAGCGTCGTGCCGTACGTCCCGGCGATGATGCGGGAGATGGTCCAGACCGCGAGCAGACTGCTGCGTCAGGCGCAGGCTCGCGCGACGCTCGCCGCGGGCGGCCGGGTCGCCGACCCGGATGCCGCCACCGCGTCCGCGTTCGGCACCGACCCGTCGCTGTTCTGCCGCGACGGCCTGCACCCGTCCAGCGCCGGATACGCGCTGATCGCCAGTGCGCTAG
>JACDBJ010000146.1 GCA_013695005.1 Pseudonocardiales bacterium | reverse complement strand
TCGGTAAACAGCGCGCGGCTTCGCCGGCACAGCCGGGGCGAGAGAGTAAGCGGTGTGAGCTTTTCATCGGCCGTTCCGCCCGGCACGGGCAGTGTTCCATCGGCGCGTAGCAGCGGCCGCAGGCGCTCGATCGCCGCGTGCGCCCGGACGTCGTCGGGCGTTCCGTCGAGGAAGTCCAACGCGAACTTCAGCCAGTAGCCGGTCAGTTCCTCCGAATGCTCCAGACGTTGCCAGCACCAGCGGGTCGCGGCGTCCAGCCAGTCGCTGGACACACCGGCGGTGGTGAGGACGGCCGCAAGCCCGAACGTCAGATGCGACCCGCCGTCTGACGGGACCATCCACGGACCGCGCGGATATGGTGCCGCCCCCGGAAGCACAAAGGGCACTCCGCCGTCCTGACCAGCGACTTCGCCGACCCAGACCGCGACATCCGCGACCATCGGATCGTCGAGTGCATCGACTTCGGCCAGTACTTCGAGACCATGCAGAGCCGCCGTGGTTTCGCTGTGCGGGGTGCGAACGTCCGGTTCGAGCGCGTGCCCAAAGCCGCCGTCGGAGTTGCGATACGCGCGCACGGCCTGGACCACGGCGTCCGCTGGCGCCCCATCGAACATGACGGCGGCCCGGTGACGGTCGAGCAAGCGCGCGTTAGCGAAGATGAACTGGCGAGCTGCCGACACGTTGACAGACATGCAGGCAACGCTAGGCGACCGTGAGCGTGGGGTATTCCAGGAATCGGACGGCTGTGCGCCCGGTCAGGCGACGGACCTCGTCTGACATGTGGGCCTGGCTGGCATAGCCGGCCGCCAGCGCTCGTTCGGCCAACGAGGCCGTCGCCGGCACCCACAGCCGACGCAGCCGGAGGACTCGGCTCAGGGTTTTGGGTCCATAGCCCACGGTCGAGATCATGCGTCGATGCAGCTGACGCTCGCTCACCCCCAGTTCACGGGCAACCTCGCAGACACGGCTTGTGGCCGAGGTCAAACGCGCGGCGGCGGCCGCTACCAGTGGGTCTCGTCGTGGTGCACGAGCCATGGCCGCGTCGAGGAGAATGGCCCGTCGCTGCGGTAGCCTTGCGACGGCGAGCTCGTCCTCCAGCTTGTGCGCCACGGTTCCCAGCACATCCCTGGCGGTGACCTGTGAGTCGCGTAACTCGCTCGCGGGTCGCGCAAAGAACGCTCCAGCCGCACCAGGACGCAGTCTGACACCCGACGAGCACAGCCCACCGGGTAGCAACACCTCCCGGGGCCCGGTGTCGGGGCCAGCAACCACCAGCTCACGCCCGGCCAGCCAAATGAGGTCTACGCACCCATCGGGAACGACGAGCTGCACACTGTCCACTGCGGGTCGCTGCTCCCAGGTGCATCCGACACTGCCCGCAGGGGCTGAACGCACCATGTACTCGCTATACACCGACCCGGCGAGCAACATCGAGTCCGCCTGCACCACGGCGACGGTACCGGTATGCATCCAACGGCTCCGTCAGGAAGCCGTTCCGGTTAAGGATCGGCTTACGGACGACCAACGGGCCGCCTTCGTCGCCGAGCCATGCTGATCTTGGTCGCCGCATCACCTCAGCGGTAGCCCAGCGGCGTGAGATCCATCAACGTCCAGTAGCTGCCGATGGTCTCGAGAACTTGGCCGTCGGTGCCGTAGGTGCGGAAGATCTTTTCCTCGTTGTGGAGGAGCGCGGTGACTTGAGCCTCGCCGGTGTAGCCGGTCTCGGCGTCGAAGTCGTCGCCGACGGCGGAGAACCATGGCACGGTCCAGCCCCTGCGCTCCCGGACCGCCTCGAGCTCCACCGACGGAGCGCGGGAGACCATGACCAGCGAGACGTCCTGCGCGTGCAGGGACTCGAGGTGGCCAAGGTTGCGCACCCACTGCGAACAGCCGGGGCAGGGCTCTTCGCCGGGGGCGAACCAGAAGCGGTACAGCAATAGCTGACGGCGCCCGTCGAACATGTCGAGCAGACCGACCCGCCCGGCCGGGCCTTGGAACGCGTAGTTCTGCTCGACCTCGACCATCGGGAGCCGGCGGCGCTCGGCGACGACCGCGTCGCGGGCCTTGAGCACCGCGTCCTCCTTGGTCCGTAGCTGCGTGCGCGCAGCCTGCCACTCATCCTGCGTACTGATTCTCGGCATGCTCATGCCGACCCCTCTCGTCGGTTCCGTGCGGCCAGCCTGTCCAGTGGCCTGGACAAGTCGGTTTCAGCGGCGACCAGCTCGTCGCGTTCGGCGGACGGCGTCGGCTGGTCGCGGCGTGGGACGGCGAGCGCTGCGCCCGCACCGGCGATGGCGAGGGTGGCGCAGACCGCGAGTGCAACGGTGAAGCCGTCGGTGAAGGCCGCGGCGGAGGCGTAGCTGCCCGCGGTGGCGAACACCGCGACGAGGATCGCGACGCCGAACACGCCGCCGAGTTCCTGGGTCATGTTGTTGGCCCCAGACGCCTTGCCCACCTCGTGGGGTGCGACGGCACCGAGCACCGCGTTCTGGACCACCGGGATGGCCATCGACGCGCCGATCCCGGCCACGACCAGCGGTAGGACCAGCGCCAGGTAGGAGACGCCGGGCGTGGCGATCAGCGCAATCCAGGCCAGGCCCGCCGCGTTCAGCAGGAGGCCTCCGACCAGGACCGGGCGGTTACCGATCCGATCGGCCAGGGCCCCGGCCAGCGGAGCGACGACGAACAGCGTGGCCGTCCACGGGACCAGGCGCAGCCCGGCCTCCAGCGGGGTGTGGCCCAGCCCGGTCTGCATGAACTGGGCGAGGAAGAACACCGAGCCGTACAGCGCAGCGAACAGCAGGAAGCTCGCCCCCAGGGCGCCGGAGAACGCCCGGGAGCCGAACAACCGCATCGGCAGCATCGGCTCCCGGCTCCGCAGCTCCCAGCCGACGAACGCCAGCATCAGCACCGTCCCGGCGCCCAGCGCGGCCACGACCCCGGGGCTGGACCAGCCCGATTCGTTGCCTGTCACCAGCCCCCACACCAGTCCGAGCGCTCCGCCGGTGACCAGGGCAGAACCGACGGCGTCGATGGAGGTGTCGGACCCTTGGCTCTCGACGATCTTGGCCATCACGAGCGGGATCATGAGCAGGGCAATCGGGACGTTGACCCAGAACACCCACTCCCAGCCAAACACCTGTGCGACGGCGCCGCCGACGGGCGGCCCGGCGATGGTGGCCAGCCCGGTCAGGCCCTCGAAGATGCCCAGCGCACGCCCTCGACGCTCCAGCGGGGTGGCGGCGCTGAGCAGCGCCACCGCGGGCGGCATCACCAGAGCGGCCCCAGCACCTTGCACGGCACGCGCGGTGACCAGCCACCCCACATCCGGCGACAGTGCACACCCCGCCGACGCGGTCGCGAACACACCCAGCCCGATCGTGAAGACCCTCCGACGCCCGAACCGGTCACCCAGCGCCGCGCCGGTCAGCAACAGCACAGCAAAGCTCAGGCCATAGGCGGTGACCGTCCACTGAACCTGCTCAATCGAGGCACCGAGGTCCAAACGGATCGAGGTGAGCGCGGTCGAGACCACCAGCAGATCGAGCGCGACCATGAACGACGCGATCGAGGTGAGGGCGAGCACCCATCGCTGCGCCGGCTTCGAGATCACTGTCGTCATCGGTCTCCTCCGGCGTGTCGATCATGCGGACGTGGGCGACGTGTTGACTCGCATGTGTCTCCACAGAAGTACAGACCGGCTGGAGCCGCCGAACTCATCAGCCGCTCACGCCCCGCCGGGCGGGGCTCACCCCAACCCCTATGTGGGCAGCACGTCGGCGAGCCCGAAGCGCGCGAAGACCTCGCGGTCAAGGAATGCCGTCACCGCGGCGATGCGCTCGCCGCGCAGGGTGAGCACGTCGAGCACCGTGGCGACAAAGCAGCCGCGCTGCGCATCCCAGGCATAGCAGCCCACCGCCGCCTGCCCGTTCGCGCTGGTTGAGACATGACGCCAGCGGACCCGCAGCGGCCCAGCGACGAGAAAGGCCGCGATCGCCTCATGGCCCCGGTACCAGTCCGGGATCGGCGGCATCGACCATGTGGCGTCCTCGGCGAGCATCCCGACCAGGGCATCGACGTCGCCGCGCTCGAACGCGTCGGCGTAGCCATCGACGACCTCGCGCAGGCGCGCGTCCCCAAGCGATCGCAGCGCGACCTGCTGGCTCTCCGTGGGCCCTCGCTCGTCGACCAGCCGACGGGCGCGCTGCAGCGCACTGTTCACCGCCGGAACCGTCACCTCCATCAACTCGGCGACTTCTCGGGCCGAGAAGCCGATCACCTCGCGCAGCAGCAGTGCGGCCCTCTCGTTGCCCGGCAGGTGCTGGATCGCCGCGACGAAAGCCAACTCGATGCTCTCGCGTTGCTCGTAGCGCGCCTCGGGGCCCTCGCCTGCATCGGGGATCGCCAGCGCCGAGTCGGGGTACGGCTCGATCCACACCGATTCGACCAGTACTTCGGAGGACATCTCGTGGGGACCGGCAGATGATGTGTGATCGAGCGGCAGCACCCGCTTGGGGCGCTTCTGGATCAGGTTCAGGCAGACGTTCGTCGCGATCCGGTACAGCCACGAGCGCAGCGAGCTGCGGCCCTCGAACCTGCCCAGCCCGCGCCAGACTCGCAGCAGCACCTCCTGGAGTGCCTCGTCAGCGTCGTCGACCGAGCCCAACATTCGGTAGCAATGGGCGTGCAGCTGCGGCCGCAGAGGCATCATCAAGTCGCGGAACGCGGCCTCGTCGCCACCAGCCGCCGCCCCAAGCAGTCCATCCTCGTGCATCGCCATGATCTCCAACACGTAACCAGGCGTTGCCACCAACGCAAATCCGCCACAC
>JACDBJ010000124.1 GCA_013695005.1 Pseudonocardiales bacterium | reverse complement strand
GGTCGAGAGCGGCTCGCCGTCGAGTTCGAGAACGTGGGCCGCGGTCTCGGTCTGCCCACCCCGGCGCGCGCGGCCATGGCCAAGGCGATATACCGGCACGAGACCGGGCGGGCCACGGTTCGGGACGACGTTTACGTCCAGCTCTACTGCGCGGTGTACAACGCGACTCCCCACGAGCTGTTCGGGGTGCTCACGACCGAGGTCTCATCGTCGCAGTTGTGCGAGCTGACGAGCCACCAGTTCATCCCGGTGCATCTGGGACCCGAGCTGGCGGCAGAGCTCGTCCGGGCGGAGTCGCTAGATGCTCGCGACGTGCTGTGGGCGGACTGCCACTCCGGGGTGATCGACCTTCCCGGCGACGGGTCGTGCGAGCTGTACGTCTTCCCGTGGGGCGTTGCCGTCTTCCATCTGGTGCAGGACTTGCACATGCCGAGCGTCGCTCAGGTCGCGGCGTGGCGCCGCGACGCCTACCGGTCAGCACAGGAATGGGCGACCACCCGCGTCCGGTCGGCGACCGGTTCCGACACGCCGGCTGCGCAGTATGTGATGTCGATGTACTGGGTGCGCAAGCCGCTGTGGTCCGGGCCTGCCCTGGACACAGCCATGCGCCTGCTGTCGATGCCCCGCGTGCTGCTTGGCCGTGCCGACGAGCACGGTGACCCGGCGCTGGACCACGCCGAGCAAGTCGAGCGGACGCTACTGCGGGACGGCTTCGACGACAGCCGTATCGACGAGTTCGGCGTCAAGGGTGTGTCGATCGGCTGCGCGAGCTGGGCCGGCCTCAGCTACTTCCCATTGGCCCCGCAGCGCGCGCTTCAGGCGCGCGACCTCGTCGACTGCGAACTGCTCGTGCAAGCCCTCTGGTGCTACTGCCACGGGGTACATCAGCAGGTGGAGCAGGGGCTCGATCCGACGCCGCCGCCGGAGTACGGCTGGCGCTGGCTGCGCGCGATGCGCTCTCGGTTGACCATCGCCCGGCCACGGGAGACTGCGCAGCACGTTGCTCTGCGGCAAGCTGTGCTAGAGACAAGCGAGCTGGCCAAGCACCTAACGGCCGCGTTGGACCTGCTCCGGGAGACCGGCGGATGAGCAGGAGCGTACTGATCGTCACCGACATGCAGAACGGATTCGTCTCCAGCAAGTCGGCACAGGTCGTGCCTAGGGTGATCGGGCTGGTTCGGCGTTGGGAGCAGGCTGGCGCGCCAACTGTGTTCACCCGATTCATCAACCATCCCGGCTCGCCATTCGAGCGGCTGATCAACTGGACCCGTATGCAGTCGTCGCCTGAGACCGATTTGGTTGCTGAGCTCGTCGAGGCGGCGGAGCGCGCTGTGGCCGTGATCGACAAACCGATCTACTCGCTGTTCACGCCAGACGGCAGCACCTTGATCGAGAAGCATGGGTGGACCGATCTGGTGCTCTGCGGAATCGCCACCGAATCATGCGTGCTGAAGACCGCGTGCGATGCCTTCGAACGCGGTCTGACTCCGTGGATCGTCACCGATGCGTGTTACAGCCATGCGGGCCAGGAACCACACGATGCTGGGCTATTGGTCGCCCGCCGATTCGTCGGCCGCAGCCAGCTTGTCGACTCCGATGAGCTGTTCAGGAGAGACTCGTAGCGACATCGTGAAGCGTCCGGTCGCCGTGCTGGACATCGACGGCACGGTGGCCGACGTCACGCATCGCGTTCACCTCCTCGACACCGATTCGCCCTCGCGCTGGGCAGAGTTCTTCAACGCGGCAGCAGCCGACCCGCCGTTGCTACCCGGCGCGGCGCTGGTCGCGCCAGCTTGCGGCGGAGCACGACATCGTGTGGTTGACCGGCCGTCCTGAGCGCCTGCGGGAGGACACGCATCGCTGGCTCGTGAGCCACGGGTTGCCCGCAGGCGAGCTGCTGATGTGACCGTCCGACGACCTGCGAACGGCCAGGATGTTCAAGCTCGAACGGCTCGACGAACTGCGACGAAGCCGCGACATCGCAATCGTGGTGGACGACGACCCACGCGTGATAGATCACCTTCCATCAGCCGGCCTCCCGGTCCGCCAGGCCACCTGGTCGACGTGGATGCCCGTCCTCGGACAGCAGTTACCGAGGGCTCGCTAGCACCCGCGCGAGCGAGCCGTTGACTAAAGCCCCCGCAGCGGCCATGTAGCGTCGCGCCCGGCGCAGCGGGCGTCGCAGGGGGTGTGGTGGATCTCTGGCAGGCGATCGTCCTCGGCATCGTCGAGG
>JACDBJ010000120.1 GCA_013695005.1 Pseudonocardiales bacterium | reverse complement strand
GCCCCGAGCACGACCAGCGAGCGCACCAGCCGCGGGTGCAGCGCGGTCACCGTCCAGCCGATCAGCCCGCCCCAGCCGTGGCCGACGACGGTCGCGCTGCGCTCGCCGAGTGCCCGGATCAGCCCGGCGACGTCACCGGCCAACGTCCACAGGTCGTAGCCGCGGGGTGGCTTGTCCGAGTCGCCGTAGCCGCGCAGGTCGACCGCCACCGCCCGGAACCCGGCTTGCGCCAGCCCGGTCAGCTGATGCCGCCACGCCCACCAGAACTCCGGGAAGCCGTGCAGCAGCACTACCAGCGGCCCCTGGCCGCACTCGGCGACATGCAGCCGGATGCCGTTGGCGGAGATCGCCCGGTGCTCCCACGGCCCTGGCAGCAGCACCGTCGATGGATCCGGGCGGGTGGTCACCCTGCCCGAGCGCACGAGGTCCTCACCGCGGTGCCGGGGAGGACGCCTCGTTGCCCAGCTCGCCGTGCCCGTTGCGGCGCCGGTGCGTCAACACCTCCGCGGTGTCCTTCACGGTGCTGATCGTGCGCTGCGGCGCCCGGATCTTCCGCACCCGTTGGTAGCCGAGCAGCGCCAGCAGAGCGGTCGTGACCAGCATCAGCAGGAAGACGATGCCGTATGCCGCCCACGAGGGCAGCCACACCGAGAGCAGCTCGGCAAGGAAGAAGAAAAAGAAGAACAGGCTGAACGTCAGCACCGCGAGGGCGAGGATGAACAGGACGCTGCCCTTGACGCCCTTCTTCACCTCGGCGGTGACCTCGGCGCGGGCCAGCTCGACCTCGGAGCGCACCAGCGTCGAGACCTGGCTGGCCACCTCGCGGACCAGCCCGCCAACAGACTGGTTCTCCGCACTGAGCACGGGCTCTGGCGTGAGCGGGATCGACGGCAGCACGGGCGGCACCTCCGCGCTGCTGGGACTGGTCTGGCTGGCCACCGGGGACTCCCTCATACCGCACGACTCTGATCCGAGGGGCCATCGTGCCACGGCGACGGATGGCCCGCCCCGGCAGGCGTTGCGGCTCACCCTGCCGGGTCTCCGAGCACTGTCCCCGTGAGTGATCAGCCCAGCCGATAGGCTGACGAGCGGTGCGCCGGGAAGTCTGGTCGGCAGAGCAGTTCCGTATGCCCGTACGACCGGAGGCCCGGCATTGGAGCACCCAATTTCGCACTCCGACATCCGGCTTGCCGCCGCGAAGGACGCAGGGAGGCCAGCGCGACCGTCACCGCCGGCTCCGGATGCAGGTCTGCACCAAGCCAGCGGATACCGGCAAGAGCTGCACGGTCTGCGGGGGCTGGCTGTCGCGCTCGTGGTGCTCTACCACGTCTGGCTGGGGCGGGTGTCCGGTGGCGTGGACGTCTTCTTTCTCATCTCCGGGTTCCTGATCACCGGGCAGCTGTACCGGGCCGGTCAACGCGGTGGGATCGGATTCGGCCGTTTCTGGGGCCGGCTGCTCCGACGGCTGGTCCCGACGGCCATGACGGTGCTGCTCGTTACGGTCGTCGCCAGCGTGCTGTTGCTCGGCCAGACCCGCTGGGTGCAGACAATCCGCGAGGTGCTCGCCTCGGCGTTGTACCTGGAGAACTGGCAGCTCGCGGCGGACTCGGTGAACTACAGCGCCGCGAGCGACGCCGCCAGCGTCGTGCAGCACTTCTGGTCGCTGTCGATCCAGGGCCAGTTCTACCTGCTCTGGCCGGTCCTGGTGGCGGCGGTCGTCCTCATCGCCGGCTCCGGCCGGCTGCGCTCGGCTCTGACGGTCACCCTGCTGGCGGTCTTCACCGCTTCACTCAGCTACTCCGTGTTCCTCACCGCGGACAACCAGCCGTTGGCCTACTTCCACACCTTCGCCCGGATCTGGGAGTTCGCGCTGGGCGGACTGCTGGCATTGTCCATCGACCGGATCACCCTGCCGAGCGCGACCCGCGTGGTGCTGGGCTGGATCGGCGTTGCAGGGCTGATGAGCTGCGGCCTCGTGCTGGATGCCGGGACCGTGTTCCCCGGCTACCTTGCCCTGTGGCCGACGCTGGCAGCGGTCGCGGTGATCCTCGCCGGCACCACCGGCGGCCGGCGCGCCGCCGACCGGTGGCTCAGCACCCGCCCGCTGACATACCTCGGTGACATCAGCTACTCGCTGTACCTGTGGCACTGGCCGGTGCTGATCCTGTTCCTGCACGTGACCGCCGAGTCGCGCGCCAGCTTCGAAGCTGGCGCGCTGGTCATCGCCGGCTCGGTGCTGCTCGCGGCGGTGACCTACCACCTGGTCGAGAAGCGGTTCCGGAGCACGCGGGACGACACGACCGGCGGATGGCGCGGCTGGCGAGCCGTCGTTGTCGCCACGACCTCGGTACTCGTCGCCGTCGGTGCGTGGCAGTTGGTAAGCATGCCGAAGGACGCCGACCCGACACCGAAGGGCGATCTCGATCATCCAGGAGCGCTCGCGCTCAGACCCGGCTTCAGCTACGCGGGAGCCCCCGACGCCACCCTCGAGCCTCCGATGATTGCCATAGCCGGCGACTGGGCGGTCGTCGGCGAGGACTGTCGCACCTCCGCGCGCAACGACGAGCTTCAGATCTGCTCCACATTGAGCGACGGAGATCCGCTGCGGCGGGTTGTCGTGGTCGGCGACTCGCACGCGGGGCAGTACGTCGCCGCGTTGCGTCCGATCGCCGAGCGGCGCAACTGGCGGATCACCGCGATCTTGAAAGGCGCCTGCCCGTTCTCCACCGACTCCGACGGCTATCCCGGCGAGCAGAGTTGCCTCGACTGGAACGCCGCGGCCGTCGCCGAGATCGTCGAGCTGCGGCCGGACGCGGTGCTCACCATCGCGACGCGCGACGTGCGGGTCGGGCTGACCGAGTACACGCCGCAGGGTTTCGTCCAGCAGTGGCGTGCGCTTGACGAGGCCGGGATCCCGGTGCTCGCGGTGCGTGACAACCCCCGCTTCGACTACTCCCCGCCGGAGTGCGTACAGACCTTCGGCAGGGGTGCGCTCGCCTGCGATGTACCGCGCGCGGAGCTGTTCGCCGCCGAACCTCCGTACCGCCGGCTGATCGACACTCCACCCAACGTGACGTTCCTCGACTTCAGCGACTCCATGTGTGTCCGGTCGTCGTGTCCACCCGAGATCGGCAACGTACTGGTCTACATGGACCACAACCATCTCAGCGCGACCTACCAGGCGAGCATGGCCGACTTCGTCGAGCAGGCGATCAGCTCGGCCCTTGGCTGGTAGTACGACAGTTGATCTCAATGTGTCCGCCTGACGGGAAGGCCTGGTGTGGATCTGCTACCCGCCGTCATCGCGTGCGTCATCTTCCTGGGGGCGTACGTCCTGATCGCGACCGAGCGGATCCCTCGGACGGCGGCGGCGCTCGGCGGCGCGGCGTTGATGCTGGCGCTGGGGGTCACCAACGCGCACACGGCGTTCTTCTCCGAGGACACCGGCGTCGACTGGAACGTCGTGTTCCTGCTGCTGGGCATGATGGTGATCGTCAGCGTGATGCGGGTGACGGGCATCTTCGAGTTCCTCGCGATCTGGGCGGCCAAGCGGGCCGGCGGCAGGCCGTTCCGGCTGATGGTGCTGTTGTTGGTGATAACCGCGGTGGCCTCGGCCCTGCTGGACAACGTCACGACCGTGCTGCTGATCGCGCCGGTGACGATCCTGATCTGTCAGCGGCTCGGGCTCGCGGTGGTGCCGTTCCTGATCGCCGAGGTGTTCGCCTCCAACGTCGGCGGCACGGCGACGCTGGTCGGCGACCCGCCCAACATCATCATCGCCAGCCGCGGCGGGTTGACCTTCAACGACTTCCTCGTCCACCTCGCACCGATCGTCGTGGTGCTGATGGTCGTGCTCATCGGGCTGTGCCGCTGGTTGTTCCGCGCCGCGTTCGTGACCGACGAAGCCCGCGTCGAGCAGATCATGAGCCTGAACGAGCGGGAGGCGATCCGCGACACGCGGCTGCTCGTCAAGTCGCTGGTCGTGCTCGCGCTCGTGCTCGTCGCGTTCGTGCTACACCCGGTGCTGGGCTACGAGCCGTCGGTGGTCGCGCTGCTCGGCGCCGCGCTGCTGATCGCGATCGCGGGCGTCAGCAACCAGGAGTACCTGCAGGACGTCGAATGGTCGACGCTCGCGTTCTTCGCCGGCCTGTTCATCATGGTCGGTGGGCTGGTGAACGCCGGCGTGCTCGGCGCGCTTACCGGGAGCCTGGCCGGCTTCGCCGAGGGAAACCTCCTCGCCTTCTCCGGCGTGCTGCTCTGGGGCTCCGGCCTGCTGTCGGGGATCGTGGACAACATCCCCTATGTGGCCAGCATGGCACCGGTCGTCGCCGACCTGGTAGGACCGGACGGTGAACCGCAGGTCCTGTGGTGGTCGCTGGCCTTGGGTGCCGATCTCGGTGGCAACGCGACGCTGATCGGCGCCAGCGCGAACGTCGTCGTGGCCGGCATCGCCGCCCGCAACGGGCACCCGATCGGCTTCTGGCAGTTCACCCGGTACGGACTGGTGGTCACCGCGGCGACGCTGCTGGTGTCCTCGCTCTACATCTGGTTGCGCTACTTCGTGCTGGCCTGACCGAGCGGATGCCGCGTTGGAGCCGATCTCCTATCCTGAATGCGGCGTGAACGGACGGGGTGGGCCTGTGC
>JACDBJ010000113.1 GCA_013695005.1 Pseudonocardiales bacterium | reverse complement strand
GTGCGGCGCAGGCTGGCCCGCGGGGAGATCCTGCGCCGGGCGCCCGAGCTCGTCGTGCCGTTCGTGCGCACCGACGCCGCCCACCACTACCCCGACCAGGCACGCACCGCCGCCGAGCAGACGATGTTCACCGTGGCCGGTGGCGCGGCCGTGCAGTCGTTGCTCGTGGCACTGGGCGCCGAGGGGTTGGCGTCGTGCTGGGTCGGGTCGACGATCTTCGCCGCCGACGTGGTGCGCGAGGTCCTCGGGCTGGTTCCGGACCACCACCCGCTCGGCGCGGTCGCCATCGGCCTGCCCGCCCGGCCGCCCACGCCGCGGCCGCCACGGGACCCGGCCGACGGTCTGAGCGAGTGGTGAGCGCGTGGTAGCGACGGCGAGCGCGTCCGCGACCTTGGCCGCTTGGGCGCCCCCCGACCCGGGTCAGGCCGCTCTGCGGCAGGCGTTCCTCGGCTTCCTGGCCGCCCGGCCCGACGACGCATGCGACCGGTGCTGCGTGCCAGGCCACCTCACGGCGTCCACGGTCCTGCTCGACGCCACGGACGAGCACGTACTGCTCACCCTGCACCGGCGGGTCGGGAAATGGATCCAGCTCGGTGGGCACTGCGAGCCGAGCGACGCGTCGCTGGCCGACGCCGCACTGCGCGAAGCCACCGAGGAGTCCGGCATCGACGGGCTCGTGCTCGACCCGCAGCCGGTGCACCTCGACGTGCACCCGGTCACCTGCTCGCTGGGCCAGCCGACTCGGCACTTCGACGTCCGGTTCGTGGCACACGCCCCGGCGGACGCGCAGCCGGCGGTCAGCGCGGAGTCGGTGGACGTGCGGTGGTGGCCTGTCGACGCGTTGCCCGCCGAGCAGCCGGGCAAGATCGACAGCATCACCGCCCTGGTCCGCCGCGCGCGGCAAGCAAACTCAGCGGCGCCAGAAGAGCAGCTCGTCGTAGCCGGCGAACGCCGCGTCGGCGTCGCCGCCGATCAGCTCGAAGATCACGCCGCCGACGTCGAAGAACAGGCGTGACACTCCCGGCAGCCCGATGATCAGCAGGAACAGCACCAGCGGCGCCCACGGCCGCACCTTGTCGGCGAACGCCCTGGTCGGCTCTGACAGGTAGGGCTCGAGTACGCCGAAGCCGTCCAACCCCGGCACCGGAAGGATGTTCAGCACGAACGCGAGCACCTGGATGAACGCCAGGCAGGACAGCCCGATCAGCAACCCGACCGGCATCGGCACCAGCGCGACCGTCACGGTCAGCAGGATGCCGAGCAGCAGGTTCATCAGCGGGCCGGCGAGCGAGACCAGGCTCCTAGCGGTTTTTGAGCGGATCGCCCACTGGTTGATCCACACCGCGCCGCCGGGCAGCGGGATGCCGCCGGCGATCAGGAAGATCAGTGGCAGCACGAAGGAGAACACCGGGTCGGTGTAGCGGCGGATGTCCAGCGTCAGGTAGCCCTTGTCGCGCACGCTGGCGTCGCCGTTGCGGTAGGCCACGAACGCGTGCCCGAACTCGTGCAGGCACAGCGACACCGCCCAGCCGCCGAGGACCAGCAGCACGACGCCGGCGGTGATCGCAACCGAGGTGCCGAGCGTGGTCAGCACGCCACCGGCGACGGTCACGCCGACGAGCAGGAAGAAGATCCAACTGATCCGAGAGGAGACGTCGCGCACTCCGCCAGTGTGCCTACCGCTCGACCGCTCGGCGACGGGGCGTCACTCCATGGGGACTCTCGGCTTGACCTAGCCGAAGTACGACGGTGTAATCACACGTGTGTCATTCGCCCAATGAGAGAGGTAGGCGGGTGAGCGTGACCATCGAGACGATAACCCGGCCTGAGCCGGCTGCTGAAGACGACGCGCCGTTGCGCTTGATCGAATTCGCCGACGACGCCGAGGAACAGAGCTGGCAGGAGCGCGCGCTGTGCGCCCAGACCGACCCGGAGGCCTTCTTCCCCGAGAAGGGCGGCTCCACCAGGGAAGCCAAGCGGATCTGCTCGGGCTGCGAGGTGCGGGCCGAGTGCCTGGACTACGCCCTCGCGCACGACGAGCGCTTCGGGATCTGGGGTGGGCTGTCCGAGCGTGAACGGCGCCGGCTGCGCCGCAGGGCGGGTTAGGTCTGCCGGCTAGCGGTCGGCAAGCCGGGTCGGCAAGGACCTGGTCAGACCACAGCAGCCCGCGCGTTGGAGCGCTCACCGAGTAGGTGGGTGACCAGGAAGGCCGTTGTCGTGGCTATGCACTGCTGCTTGACCGTCTCGTTGTCATAGACGTCGTAGTGCCCGCCGCCGAATTCCATGAGTTCCTTAGGTTCACCCGCGCGGTCGAACACTGCGCGGGCGACGTCGGAGGGAGTTGTCGTGTCGTGCTCGGCGAGGATGACCTGCAGCGGCGTGGGGCTGATGTCCTCGACGAACGCGGCGGGGTCGTAGACCGCGATCCGATCGAGTGAGTGAGCGGCGATCGCGTTGTGGAAGCTCCGGTGGCGTTGCTCGTTGCCTCGGTGCCAGTCGTAGCCGGCAGCGCCGAGGATGGACTCGGCTTCATCCGGGCCGGTGATGGCCACCGACCGCGGTCGGCCGGTGCTTGCGTAGTCCAACCGGTCGGCCAGGGCCTGGACCAGGAAGGCTTCCCGGACAGCCGGCGCGGACCTGCGCAGGTAGCGCCACAAACCGATCGCCGGGACTTGGGCGACGACGGCTTTCACCCGCCGGTCGCAGGAGGCGATCCGCAGCGCGTGCCCACCGGCGAAGGAGACGTCGTCATGCTGGAACGAATCTCGCGTCAACTCAACGCCATCGCCACCGCCGCGGTGGCCAAGACCTGAGGTCGCCTCGTTCTCCTGCGCCGAACCGGTGAGCGCGCCGAAGGCCGGTTCGATCGCAACTGGGCTGGTTTCATGGCTATGCGAGGGGCAGGTTCCACAGCCGCCCGCCCTGCCCACGCGCGACCGTTCGAGCGTGTCGCCTCGGACTAGCGAGATCGGCCCTATCCGCCCATGGGAGCACACGTCGCGTGGTTCCTCACCTCGCTGGCGATGCCCGCCGATGTCGGCTACGGCTACACGTCGGGTACGGGAGGTGAATCAGGGGACATCTCCTGTACGCCCCGGACGGGTCGTGGGCTGAGGTGGCGAGCGAGCCCGACGATGGCGGCGACAATCTCGTGTGGGCCGCTGGCACAACGGACCTGTGGTCGGCGGTCAGGCCAGGCCGTCCTCGACGGCGTCCGGATCGATGCCGAGGTACTCGGCCACCTGCTCGGCGAGCACCTCATGCAGCAGGTCGCTGAGGTCCATCCGGTCGCGAGCGCGGGTCTCCAGCGGGCGGCGGTAGAGCACGATGCGCGCCCTCGTGGGCAACCCTTGCGGGTCCACGCCGGCCGGCACGAGCTGGGCCAGCGGTACGCCCCCGTCCTCGATCACTCCAGGGCCCCACACCACGGCTTGCGGCGACGTCACGGTCACCTCAGGCACATCGTCGACCGCGAGATCCAGGTTGGTCAGTTCGGCGCCCCACCGCTGCTCGATCGGCTCGAGCGCGATGAGCACCAATGCGTCGAACCGCTCCGCCCTGGTCCGGGTGGCCGGCGTGCTCGGCGGGTAGAGCAGCCCGCGCAGACCGCGACCCCTGCGGTCCCGCCGCCGCATCGTGCGGCCGCGGGCCTTGCGTGCGGTCCTCACACCGCACGAGCTTAGGGCCTGCGGCGCTCTGTTGCGGCGGTGCGCGGTGCTGCGAGCGTGGCGGCCACTCGTTGTCGTCGGCAGGGGCTATGGTCGCCAGCGTGCCGAGTGCGCGGGGGTGTTCGCGTAGCGGGTGCACCGAGAATGCGGTGGCCACGCTGACCTACGTGTATGCCGATTCCACCGCGGTCGTCGGTCCGCTGGCCACTGCCGCCGAGCCGCACTCGTACGACCTCTGCGACGCGCACGCCGGCCGGCTCACCGTGCCACGGGGTTGGGACGTCGTGCGGCCGTCCGGCGAGTGGGTGCCTGCGCCGGTGGTGGACGACCTGACGGCGCTGGCCGAGGCGGTCCGTGAGGAAGCCGAGGTCGAGCCCAGCGCGGCGTATCCGCTGGCCGAGGCCGAACCGGCAGGGGTGTCAGGGCGTCCGACCCACCTGCGCGTGCTCCCCGGCCGACTCCAGGACTGAGTTTCGGACTGATACTGATCGGGCCCGTCATTGCGGGCTGCCGAGCAGATAGGCTCGGATTCGTGCCCGACCTCTCGTCGATCGTGAAGGCCTACGACATCCGCGGCGTGGTCGGCGAACATCTCGACGCCGCCACCGTGCGCGACATCGGCGCGGCATTCGCCCGCCTGGTCGGCGACGCCGTCCAACCGTTGATGGGCGGCGCCTACTCCCCGTCGGCGGTGGTGATCGGCCACGACATGCGGGAGTCCTCGCCTGGTCTGGCCACCGCGTTCGCCGACGGCGTCACCGAGCAGGGGCTCGACGTCGTCCTGATCGGGCTGGCCAGCACCGACATGCTCTACTTCGCGTCCGGGTCGTTGAACCTGCCCGGCGCGATGTTCACTGCCAGCCACAACCCGGCCAAGTGGAACGGCATCAAGCTATGCCGCGCCGGCGCGTCCCCGGTCGGCCAGGACACGGGCCTCATCGAGATCA
>JACDBJ010000094.1 GCA_013695005.1 Pseudonocardiales bacterium | reverse complement strand
TTCGCGGTGCAGCGCGCGCTCAACGCCGCCCTCGCCGAGGCGTTCGACGCCGAGGACCTGCCCCGGCCGGCGACCGGCGCGCGGCCGTCCGGACCGGCCGAGGCCTCACCGGCTCCCCCGCCGAGCCGTGCTTGAGTCAGGATGGAGGGGTGAGCGATCCGCAGAACTTCTACGCCGAGGTCGGTGGCGAGCAGACCTTCCGCAAGATCGTGTCCAGGTTCTACGAGGAGGTGAAGGCCGACTCGGTGCTGCGGCCGATCTATCCAGAGGAGGATCTCGGGCCGGCCGAGGATCGGCTGCGGATGTTCCTCGAGCAGTACTGGGGCGGCCCGCGGACCTACTCCGAGCAGCGCGGCCACCCCCGGCTGCGGATGCGCCACGCGCCGTTCTCCATCGGGCCGATCGAGCGCGACGCCTGGCTGCGTTGCATGCGGATCGCGGTCGACGACGCCGGTCTCGACGAGCCTCATCGCCGTCAGTTGTGGACCTACCTAGAGATGGCCGCCGCCAGCATGGTCAACACCGGATTCTGAGGGGTCGATGTCCGCTCAGCCTGCCACCCAGTGGTGGCGCGATGCAGTCTGTTACCAGGTCTACGTGCGCAGCTTCGCCGACTCGAACGGCGACGGGGTCGGTGACCTGGACGGGATACGCGGCCGGCTGGGTTACCTGGCCGACCTCGGGGTCGACGCGGTGTGGATCACACCGTTCTACCGGTCCCCGATGGCCGACGGCGGCTACGACGTGGCCGACCCGCGCGACGTCGACCCGTTGTTCGGCGACCTGGAGGCCTTCGATGCGCTGGTCCACGACGCCCACGAGCGCGGCATCCGGATCATCATCGACCTGGTGCCCAACCACACCTCCTCGCAGCACCGGTGGTTCCAGGAGGCGGTGGCGTCCCCGCCGGGTAGCCCGGAGCGGGCGCGATTCCACTTCCGCCCCGGCCGCGGGCCCGATGATTCGGAGCCGCCGAACAACTGGCCCAGCCAGTTCGGCGGGCCGGCGTGGCACCAGGCCGGGGCGGAGGGCCAGCGGGAGTGGTACCTGCACCTGTTCGCCCCCGAGCAGCCGGACCTGAACTGGCACAACCCGGAGGTCCACGCCGACCTCGAGGAGACGCTGCGGTTCTGGCTCGACCGGGGCGCCGACGGCTTCCGGATCGACGTGGCGCACGGGATGGCCAAGCCGGCGGGACTGCCTGACGCCGAGGCGGCGCAGCAGGGCCTGATCAGCGACTCCGGCGGCGACGTGCGCTTCGACCACGACGACGTGCACGAGGTCCACCGGCTGATGCGGCGGGTGGTCGACGACTACCCCGACCGCGTGCTGCTCGGTGAGATCTGGGTGCGCAACGACGCCAGGTTCGCGATGTACCTGCGGCCGGACGAGCTGCACCTCGGCTTCAACTTCCGGCTGGCCGAGGCCCCGTACGGCGCCGAGGACATGCGGGAGGCGATCGAGCACTCGCTGCACGCGGTTGCCGAGGTCGGCGCGACCCCGACCTGGACACTGTCCAACCATGACGTCACCCGGGAGGTGACCCGCTACGGCGGCGGGGAGCTCGGCCTGCGTCGGGCGCGGGCGATGGCACTGGTCGAGCTGGCGTTGCCTGGGGTGATCTTCGTCTACAACGGTGAGGAGCTCGGGCTGGCGAATGTCGAGCTGCCCGACGAGGCGCTGCAGGACCCGGTGTGGGAACGCTCGGGGCACACCAGCCGGGGGCGCGACGGCGGCCGGGTGCCGGTCCCGTGGGACGGCGACGAGCCAGGGTTCGGGTTCACCACCGGCCGGCCGTGGCTGCCGATGCCGACGGAGTGGTCGAAGCTGACAGTCGCGGCCCAGTTGGACGAGCCCCGCTCCACCCTGTCGCTGTACCGGCGAGCCATCGAGCTGCGGCACGAGCACCGTGGTTTCGCCAGCGCGCTGGACTGGCTGCCCGCGCCGGACGGCTGCTTCGCCTACCGCCGTGCCGGCTCGTCGCTTGTCTGCATGTTGAACACCTCGGCGGAAGCCGTGCCATTGCCCGCGGGTGAGGTCCTGCTCAGCAGCGCGAAGCTGGTCGACGGTCTGCTGCCGCCGGACACCGCCGTCTGGGTGGCCTAGCGGGTCGCGATCAGGGGCAGCACCGTGCGGCGGTGGCGAACCACCGAGCCGAACGGGGCGTCCAACCGGAGCCAGCCCGGCATCGAAGCGACCCGGATGGGCGCCGCGCCGTCGGACAGGCCCATACCGGCCAACGCGAACAGGCACCGTAGCGGGACCTGCACGGTGCCGGGTGGCTCGCCCGCGGTGAGCACGATCTGATCCAGCAGGTTCGCCGGCGGCGCGCCATGCGGATCGGCGTGCTCCCTGGCCAGCGCGAGGCCGCGCTCGGTGAGCCCGTCGAGCTCGGCGGCAGGGACCTCGGTGGCCTGCTGCCAGCCCGCCCGCGGCGGCAGCTCCGCCCGCCAGCTCGCGTCAGCTCGGCTTCCGGGGTCGATGTCCGCCGCGCGCTCGACCGCTAGAGCCGCCAGCAGCTTGTTCCCCACGACGGTCATGTCGGCGGGTTGGACGTCGCCAGGGACGGACAGGGTGGTCAAGGCGTCGAACGTCGTCTGCGCCCAGGCGTCCACCTCGCCCTCGGCGGAGTGCAACCTGACCACGGCGGCCTGGTCCAGCCGCACGACCCGGGCGACGAATGCGGCGAGCCGGTCGCGGGCCGAGGGGTCCGGCAGCGTCAGCTTGGTTGGCATTGCTAGTCCGAGCTCCACTGGGCGAGGAACCCACGTTCGGCGTCTGAGAGCCGCCGCGGCCGACCGGAGGCCAGGTCGTACGGCACCATCTTGGTCTGTGCGGTGGCCGCCACCGGGTCGTCCTCGGAAGGTCCACGGTGGACGAGGTACTCGACGAGGAACGAGGCAGCGCGCATGCCGTGCACCCAGAGCTGCGTGCGGACCGGGTGCGGGCGGTACGGGATCGGCAACCGGTAGTCCACGCTGATCGCGGCAACCAGCAGCCCGGTGGACAGGCTGGTCAGGCCGCCGTCGGCGGCCGCCCGGTCGAACAGCAGCGCCACCCGGGCGTCTTCGAGCAGGGTGACCGTCCGGGCGTGGTTGACGTGGCCGAACGCGTCCTGGTCGGACCACCGCAACGGCACATCCACGACGAAACGGCTCATCGCAGGCGGCCTCCAGGCGGTCCCTCCGGGCAAACGGAGCGCCCACCCTAGCCACCCGATGGCGGTGGCTTACTCCTCGCGGTAGGCGTCCAGGGCGCCGGCCAGCAGCTCGGCGAAGCTGAGCTCACCGAGCCGCGGCTCCGCAGCGGTGATCGCCGGCTCGCGCTCCGGCCGTTCCGCGACCTGCACGCTCGCCCGAGCCCGCTGGCCCAGTGCGCCGGCAGCGGCCCACTGTTCACGCAGACTCCGAGCGCTCCGGACGCCGTCGAGGGCACCGTTGGCGTCCAGGGAACCGTTCGCCTCCAGGGGACCGCTGCCGCCGAGCGCATCGCTGTCGCCGACGGCGCCGTTGCGGTGGTGATGCGCCGGGTGGTGATGCGCCGGGTAGTGGTGCGCCGGGTGGTGGTGCGCCTCGCGTGCGACCTGGTCGTGGTCGGTGAGCCGGACCACGGGCATCGGCCGGGTGATCAAACCACCGGTGCCACGCGGCGCGTCCTCTGTTCTCGGTCTGGGAGCGAGGCGCGCAGATTGCCGATCAACGCCTCGACGCTCTGGCCCGCCACCTGATGACCCAGCGCGAGCCGGAACTCCGCCGCCGGCAGGTCACCGGCCAGCTCCGACCAGTGCTCGGTGAGGTTCGTGCGCAGCGAGTCCGACCACTGCCGGGCCGCGTCCGCGCCGTAACCGGCCAGCACGACGGCCACCGCGCCGTCACCGAGCGGGTGCAGCCGGCCTCCGGTGGGAAGTGCGCCGCACACCTTGGCGCCCATGCGCACTAGCAGCTCGTCGACCGTCTCCGGCGCCGCCGGGCCGGAGGAGAAGCCGGCGTGGACCACGACCGCGCTGGCCATCAGGCCCTCGGACGGCAGCGTGGCCGCTTGTGTCGGCCGCGCCCCGTCCGGCGCGTCGGCCCAGTTCGCCGCGCCAGCCCGGTCCGACGCGACGACGCTGGCGAGAGCATGGGCGCTGTCGGTCGCGTCGGTCGCGTCAGCGACCTCGGCTGCCACGGGGGCGTCAGGTGCCTCGCCGACGCTGTGCGTCGGTCCGCCGTTGGGCTCGGCTCGATGATGCGGCCCGGCCGTTGCCACCGTCGCCGTCGTCGCCGACGCAGTCTCCGCACGCGGGATCCGAGCCAGCATCAACCGGACGGCCTCGACAGCCGCCCGATGCTGGGTGGCGGCGGCGTGCGCGGCACGGCTGGCGGCGAGCGCTGCGCCGAAGTCGCCACGCTGCTCGTGCAGCTCGCGGATGGTGGTGTGGCAGGCGGCTTCGAGCTCGGGGAGCTCGCGGCCTCCGAGCGAGCGAACGACCAGTTCGAGGGATTTCAGCGCAGCGTCCTGATCCGCGGCCCCGGACGCGCGCTGGTGTCGGACGAGCAGCAGGCGCAGCCAGCCCAACGCGGCAACCGCGCCGGCCTCCGTGTGTCCGGCGGAAGCCTCGTCGCCCGCCTGCGCGGCGGCGTCGGCCTTGCCAGCGGCCAGCAGCGCTTCGACCAGGGCAAGGCTGAGGTCGGCAGCGACGCTCGGTGCGCTGAGCCCCGACCGCACACGATCAAGACCTGCACGTGCGAACACAAGCCCGTGACCGAGGCGCCCGCGCAGCCGGTCCGCCTCGGCGCTGATACCAAGCAGGACAGCGCCGCCGATCAGCTCAGCTTCCTGGCCCACCGCGACATAGGCCTTGCCGGCGGCGGACATTCGCTCGGCTAGCTGAGCCTGCGGGGCGTGCGGGTCCGAAGCGGTGCACCGGGCGACCTCGACGAGCGCGTCGGCCCGCAGCTGCGACGGTTCGGCTGTTAACTCCAGGATCTGCGTCAGCAGCTCGCGGGCAACCGCGACCTCGCCGACCATCCTTGCGACCGCGGCGACCCCCAGCCGCAGGCGTGCACCGGCCGGCGTGTCACCGAGCCGGGCTGGCCCGCCGACGGCGTCCACCGCACGGACGACTGCGGAGCAGCCCTCGCCGAGGGCGATCCTGCCGTCGAGCGCCCAGCCCCAGGCGCACCGCGCCGTCTCGTCGTCCCCCGCTGCCGCAGCGGCCCGCGCCGCGTGCTCGGCGAGCGCGACCGTGAGCTCCGGAGCAGCCCACCGCATGGCCTCGGCCGTTCTTAGTACGGCCGGCGCGACTGCGCTCATCGGACCTCCCGGCTCACCGTGTTGGTGGGTTGGGACCCACACCACCTGTCCGTACTCGGCGGCCGGTCGAGCGATCATCGGCCACTGTCAGTCACGAACTAGTCTACGGTGCGTTACACGGTGCGGTCGCGCGGCCTCCACTCCGAGCCGTTCGATCTTGTTCTGCTCGTAGGCCTCGAAGTTGCCCTCGAACCAGAACCACGACGCAGGAGCGTCGTCGGTGCCCTCCCACGACAGGATGTGGGTGACGACCCGGTCGAGGAACCAGCGGTCGTGGGAGATCACCACGGCGCACCCGGGAAACTGGTCGAGCGCGTTCTCCAACGACCCCAGCGTCTCGACGTCGAGGTCGTTCGTCGGCTCGTCCAGCAAGATCAGGTTGCCGCCCTGTTTGAGCGTCAGGGCGAGGTTGAGTCGGTTGCGCTCGCCACCGGACAGCACACCCGCGGGCTTCTGCTGGTCGTGCCCCTTGAACCCGAACGCGGCCACATAGGCGCGCGACGGCATCTCGACCTGCCCGACCTGGATGTAGTCCAGGCCGTCGGACACGACCTCCCAGACCGACTTCGTCGGGTCGATCCCGGCACGCTCCTGGTCGACGTAGGACAGCCGCACGGTGTCGCCCACCCGGACCGTCCCTGAGTCCGGATGCTCAAGGCCGACGATCGTCTTGAACAATGTCGTTTTGCCGACGCCGTTTGGACCGATCACGCCGACGATGCCGTTGCGGGGCAGCGAGAACGACAGGTCCTTGATCAACATGCGGCCGTCGAAGCCCTTGTCCAGGTGCTCGACGTTCACGACCACGGTCCCCAGCCGCGGCCCGGGCGGGATCTGGATCTCCTCGAAGTCGAGCTTGCGAGTCTTCTCCGCCTCCGTCGCCATCTCCTCGTAGCGCTGCAGGCGGGCCCGGCTCTTCGCCTGCCGGGCCTTGGGGTTCGACCGGACCCACGCCAGCTCGTCGGTGAGCCGTTTCTGCAGCTTGAGGTCCTTGCGACCCTGGACGGCCAGGCGAGCGGCCTTCTTCTCCAGGTAGGTCGAGTAGTTGCCCTCGTACGGGTACGCGCGTCCGCGGTCAAGCTCGAGGATCCACTGCGCGACGTTGTCCAGGAAGTACCGGTCGTGCGTGACAGCCAGGACCGCGCCCGGGTAGCGGGCGAGGTGCTGTTCGAGCCACAGCACGCTCTCGGCGTCGAGGTGGTTGGTCGGCTCGTCGAGCAGAAGCAGGTCCGGCTTGCTCAGCAGCAGCCGGCAGAGCGCCACCCGCCGGCGCTCACCGCCGGACAGGTAGGTGACCGGCATGTCCGGCGGCGGGCACCGCAGCGCGTCCATGGCCTGCTCGAGCTGCGAGTCCAGGTCCCACGCGTCGGCGTGGTCGAGCTGCTCTTGGAGCTTGCCCATCTCCTCCATCAGGTCGTCGGAGTAGTCGGTGGCCATCAGCTCGGCGATCTCGTTGAACCGGTCGAGGTGTCGCTTGACGCCCGCGACCCCCTCCTCGACGTTCCCGAGCACCGTCTTGTCCTCGTTGAGCTGCGGCTCCTGCTCAAGGATGCCGACGCTCGCACCCGGGCTGAGGAACGCGTCGCCGTTGTTCGGTTGGTCCACTCCAGCCATGATCCGCAGCACGCTCGACTTGCCGGCGCCGTTCGGACCGACCACGCCGATCTTCGCGCCGGGCAGGAAGGCCAGGGTCACGTCGTCGAGAACGACCTTGTCGCCGTGCGCCTTGCGCACCTTTCGCATCGTGTAAATGAACTCAGCCACGGCCGCGATGGTAGTTGTGCACTCGCGAAGGTGACGGCCACGGTGGCTCGGCCCCGAATGATCAGCCTGTGGTACCGGCGGCCACCACCTGCAGGGCTTGCGCAGGAGCTTCGTCGGCCGGTTCCTGGCCGCCCTCGGTCGCAGTCTGTTGAGCGGCGTCCTCACTGGTGGCCGCCTTCGGCTCAACCTGCTCGGCGACGTCTGCGGTGGCTTCCCGCCGCACTCGTTGCACGTCGGCGGTGCACCGAGACAGGTCCGGCCCGACCGCGTTGGCCTCGAGCTCGGTGACCGACCGGTGCTTCCCCTCGTACTCGTACTCGCGCGTGTACAGCCGGCCCGTGACCACGACCGGATCGCCCTTGACCAGCGATGCCGACACACCGATCGCGAGCTTGCGCCAGCAGGTGACCGAGACGTACAACCTGTCCCCGTCGACCCACTCCCCGGTGGCCTTGTCGAATCGTCGCTCGTTGCTGGCCATCCGAAACCCCACGACGCGCACCCCGGCCGCGGTGCGTCGAGGCGTGAGCTCGCTGATTACGTTGCCGACGATGGTCGTCACAGTCTCGTTCACCAGTTGATTCCTTCGCTCCCGCTCCGAATGCCGGTAGGTCACCGGCGCGTCACCAGCATCTGCCGGTAGGGCGACGCATAGGTCGTGGCGAGGAGAAGCTGTGTACAGCGCGCGACGGTGTGGACAAATGGGCTGGAGTGCGTTCACGAGGCGCGAAACTGTCGGTGCGATGTGCGGTTGCCAAAATGACAAAGGCGGCCTCGCCGAAACGAGACCGCCTTTGTCTATCAATTAGGTGCCGGCGGTGTCCTACTCTCCCACGCCCTGTCGGGTGCAGTACCATCGGCGCTGGTGGGCTTAGCTTCCGGGTTCGGAATGGGTCCGGGCGTTTCCCCGCCGCTGTGGCCGCCGGCATTGT
>JACDBJ010000082.1 GCA_013695005.1 Pseudonocardiales bacterium | reverse complement strand
GCGCTGGGAGTTGATCAGCCGGCCGGGCGTCGGAGACATCGGACAACAGTCGAGATGATGAACCTTCACGTGACGACCCCCCCGGTCAGAACACGCTGCCCACAGATCATGCCCGGTGCGCCGCCGTTGATCGACGGCTAGGACGCTATGTCGAGCGACATGCGCCGGACGGTCGGGTACTCCGGCGAGATCGGTCCGACGTCGACGAAGCCGACGGCGAGATACGTCCGGCAGGCGGGAACGTTGCCGGCGAAGACGAGCAGGTCCACCGTGCGGTACTCGCGGTCGCGCGCCTGGTCCAGCGCCGCGCGCACCAGCTGCTGGGCCAGACGTCGCCCCCGGTACGCGGGTGCGATCGCCACCCGGTCGATCCGGCCCTGCTGCGGCCCGGTGGGCATCAGCTCGATGTGGCCGACGGTCTCCGGCGACGGAGCCTGGCACGCGGTCCACGCCTGCAGGCCGGGAACGGCAAGCCGATCGACGAGCTGGGCGTGGTCCAGCGGCCATCGCAGGCCCGGGCCTGCCCAGTCCTGCAGAGCGGCGTCGTTCGGAAACCAGCTGATCAGGACGTCGTAGTCGTCGGGCTGGAAGCTGCGGAGCTCGAGGACTGTCACCGACCGATTGTGACGCCAGCCACTAGATGTCTAGATAACCTAGGTGTCGGGGTACCTTAGCTGCGCACGGCATCGTCGCCGCATGAACGATCGCGCGCGAGGAGGACCGGCGATGACCGAGCGATCCGTAGACCGCAGCCAACCCGCTTTGATGGCCTTCGTCTTCGACCTCACCGAACACGAGGCCACCCGGTTGGCCGCTGTCCTCGAGGCCACGCCCGACTGGGACCCGTCCGCCATGTTGGAGGCCGAGACCGAGGCGCACCGGCTGCTGTACTCGAACCTGAGCCCGGAGCAAGCGGCGGCCTACCGGATGCTCGTCGACGAAGGCCTGATCGATGCCGCTTGACGCTTCAGCCGACATCAGCCGCCGGGCCTGGGTGCCGTGTCCGAGCTGCGAGGACAGCCGCGCCTGCCAGCCGTGCCACGACGGCCAGGTCTGTGACGATCACTGGCGGTTCCTGCTCGAGGCCGACGGCCGCAACATGTTCGTCCAGTGCCCTGCGTGCCTGCACCGGTGGTGGCACGACACCCGGTTCGGCGCGGGCACCCGACGCCCCAAGGGCGAGGAGCTTCGCGAGTTCCCGCCGCCAGGCGACCAGGCGGCCTGAGCCCTATCGCCGGGCCAGCTCGTCACCGATCGCGACGACGTTGTCGACGAGCGCGTCGACGTCCGCGAGCTCCGTGCGGGGGTTGATGAAGCACGGCCGGATCGCGAACCGCCCGTCGACCGTCGTCGAGGTCGGGATCGAGCGCGTCGTGCGTCGTAGCCTGCGCGCGATCTCCAGGTTGACCTGGTCGTCGGCGACGTAGCGGAAGCAGGTGACCGACAGCTCGGGCTCCAGCAGCAGCTCGAGCCGGGGGTGCTCGGTGGCGCGCTGCGCGACGTGCTGGGCGAAGCCGACGTGCCGTTCCACGCGCGACGCGACGCCGGCCCGACCCAGCTCCCGGAGCACCGCCCACACCAGCACCCCTCGACTGGGCGCGGAGAGCTCCACGCCCATGTCCCCGTACGGGATCCCGAGGCTGTCGGACTGCACGACAGCGTCTTCCTCACCTGAGGAGAAGGCACCTTCGAGGTAGTCGGCCTCCCCCTGCGCGAACGCCCGCAGCAACACGCCGGCATCGCGCACGTAGGTCGCCGCACAGCCGGTCCCGGTGGCCAGCCACTTGTGCGGGTCGACGATCACGGAGTCGGCGTGCTCAACGGCGGCGAACGGCTCGCGGAAGCGTGGCGAGGCCGCGGCGATCAGGCCGTAGGCACCGTCGACGTGGAACCAGGCGCCGTGATTTCGTGCGATCTCGGCGAGCTCGTCCAACGGGTCGATCGCGCCCGTGTCGGTGGTGCCGGCCACCCCGACCACCGCCATCGGGACGACGCCGGCCCGCTGGTCCTGCGCCATCGCCGCCCGCAACGCGGCTACGTCGATGCGCTGGCGGGCATCGCACGGGATGTGGCGAGTGCCTGCCCGACCCAGCCCCAGCACGGCGGTCGAGCGTTGGATTGTGTGGTGCGCCTGCTGCGAGGCGTAGACCCGGGCGGTCACCCCTGCCGGCAGGCCGTCCTGGGAGACGTCCACGCCGCGCTGCTCGAACGCCCACTGCCGGGCGGCGCCGAGAGCGATGAGGTTGGCGGTGGAGCCACCGCTGGACAGCACGCCTTGCATCTCGGCGGGGATGCAGCAGAGGTCGGCGAGCCAGTCCAGCGCGACCCGCTCGAGGGTGTTGAACGCCTGCACCAGGTAGCGCTGGCCGCCGGCGGTCGCGGCCGCCAACCACGCCGCAACGGCGGAGGTCGTCGGGCCGGTGGTGATGAAGCCGCCCCAGCCAGGCTCGCTGATCCGCGAGCCGTTCGGGATGACCGTGTCGGCGAGGTCGCGCAGGACGGCGTCGAGGCCGCCGCCGTGTTC
>JACDBJ010000066.1 GCA_013695005.1 Pseudonocardiales bacterium | reverse complement strand
GCGCCCCACACCCGGTCGATCAGCTGCCCGCGCGTCAGCACCCGGCCGACGTTGCGCAGCAGATACTCGAGCAGGTCGAACTCCTTGAGCGGCAACGGCACCTCGCCGCCGGAAACGGTCACGACGTGCCGCTCGACGTCCATCCGCACCGGGCCGGCCTCCAGCACGGCGAGTGAACCGTCGCCGTCGGCCGCCTCGCTGCCCCGCCGGAGCACGGCCCGCACCCGCGCGATCAGCTCGCGCGCCGAGTACGGCTTGGTGACGTAGTCGTCGGCGCCCAGCTCCAACCCGACCACCTTGTCGATCTCCCCGTCGCGCGCCGTCACCATGATCACCGGCACGGCGGAGCGCGACCGCAGCGCCTTGCAAACGTCGGTGCCGCTCATACCGGGCAGCATCAGGTCCAGCAGCACAATGTCGGCGCCGTTGCGGTCGAACTCCTCCAGCGCGTCCTGCCCGGTGCCCGCGACGGCGGTGGTGAACCCCTCCTTGCGGAGCAGGAACGCCAACGGGTCGGCGAAGGACTCCTCGTCTTCCACGATCAGCACCCTGGTCACCGCATCCTCCTTGTTCAGCGCCGTTCCGCGCTGCTCAGCCGGCCCGATCATGGAGCTCGACGCCGCTCGGTGGCCCCAACGGCTCGGAGACCATGCCGAGCGACGGTGGATCACCGGTCTCCGCGGCGACGGCGTGCGCCGGCAGCCGCAGCGTGAAGGTCGACCCCGTGCCGGTCCGCGACCACAACCGCACCTCGCCGCCGTGGTTGGCCGCGACGTGCTTGACGATCGCCAGCCCGAGGCCGGTGCCGCCGGTGGCCCGCGAGCGCGCCGGGTCGACCCGGAAGAACCGCTCGAACACGCGCTGCTGGTGCTCCGGCGCGATCCCGATGCCCCGATCGGTCACGGCTATCTCCACCACGCCGTTGACGAGCAGCCGGCTCACCGACACCGGTGCCTCGACCGGCGAGTACGCCACCGCGTTGTCGATGAGGTTGGACAGCGCGGTGACCAGCAGGGTGCGGTCACCCTCGACGAGCAGCCCGCTCGGGCCGTCCACGGTGATCTCCACGCCGGTCGACTCGGCGAGCAACCGGCACCGCGCCAACGCCTCCGCGACCACCCCGTCGACGTCGACGACGGCCAGGTCCGGCAGCCGCTCGCCGCCGGTCAGCCGCGACAGCGCGATCAGCTCGGTGACCAGCGCACCCAGCCGGTTGGCTTCGTTGAGGATCTTCGTGCCGAACCGGTGCACCTGCTCGGGGTCGTCGACCGCATCGAGCACCGCCTCGGCGAGCAGGCCGACCGCCCCGACCGGGGTCTTGAGCTCGTGGCTGACGTTGGCGACGAAGTCCCGCCGGGTGGCCTCGAGACGTACCGCGTCCGAGGTGTCCGCGGCGTCGACCACCGTGTAGCCCTCCCCGAGCGGGCGGACCACCGCGACGACCGCCTCGGGCTCGCGGCCACGGTGCGAGAGCGGCGAGAGATCGACCTCGACGGGCGCACCGCGTTCGACCACCTGCTGGGCCGCCTTCCACGCACGCTGGTCGGCGCAGCCACCACGGATGACGCCGAGCTCTGCGGCGCGCGGGTTGTGCATCACGACGTCCCCGTGCCGGTTCAACACGGCCATCCCGTTGGCGGCGGAGCTGACGACCCGCTGCAGCAGGTGCGCGACCGTGGGCGCCACCGGTGTGGCGATCCGGGAGCGGCGACTCTCGATGTGTCGTCGCCTGCCGATCAGCACGCCGATGAGCAGCCCCAGCAACGCGGCGGCCGACACCGCGACCCACGCTTGCGCGCTCACAGCCGCATCGTAGGCAGCTTTCCCTGCTGGGTTGCCACTACGAACCGCACACAGTGAGCGGTCTGACGTGCTGCGAGGCCAGAATTGGGCGGCCGTTCACGCCCGGTTCACTCGTTGGGGTACCCGCGGGCTCAACGGCCCTGATTGGCCACCGCCGTGATCGCCTGCTCGGCCGCCGTGGGGTCGAGGTACTCACCCCCGGAGCGCACCGGGCGGAGATCGTCGTCCAGCTCGTAGCGAAGCGGGATGCCGGTGGGGATGTTCAGCCCGACGACCTGCTCGTTGGACAGCCCGTCGAGGTGCTTGACCAGTGCCCGCAGCGAGTTGCCGTGCGCGGCGAGCAGCACGACCCCGCCGGCCCGCAGGTCCGTGACGATCGCGTCATCCCAGTACGGCAGCATCCGCGCGACCACGTCGGCGAGGCACTCGGTGCGCGGCATCTGCTCCCCGAGCGAGGCGTAGCGCGGGTCGCCGTCCTGGGCGAACTCGCTGCCCGGCTCGATGGGCGGCGGCGGCACGTCGTAGGAGCGACGCCAGATCATGAACTGCTCTTCGCCGAACTCCGCCAGCACCTGGCTCTTGTCCTTGCCCTGCAGTGCGCCGTAGTGCCGCTCGTTGAGCCGCCAGTCGCGGCGCACGGGGATCCAGTGCCGGTCGCAGGCGTCCAGTGCGATGTTGGCCGTGTTGATGGCCCGCCGCTGCACCGAGGTGTGCACCACGTCGGGCAGCAGCCCCGCCTCGGCGAGCAGCTCGCCGCCGCGGTGGGCCTCCTGCTCACCCGCCTCCGACAGCGGTACGTCCACCCAACCGGTGAACAGGTTCTTGGCGTTCCACTCGCT
The DNA here is from genome assembly GCA_013695005.1 of Pseudonocardiales bacterium. GTDB lineage: Bacteria > Actinomycetota > Actinomycetes > Mycobacteriales > Pseudonocardiaceae > Pseudonocardia. The sequence goes on along the minus strand of JACDBJ010000066.1, from coordinate 6,301 downwards.
CTGCCCATGCCGCAGCAGCACCAGGGTGTGGCTCACGGTTCTAGCTTGCCGCAGAGACCAGCGTCACATCCGGCCAGGCCGCAGCCCTGGCATCGTGCTAGCTCAAGCGGGCCACCAACGACGGTGGCCGCCGCAGGTCAGGCGGTGCGCGCATGCCGATCGACTACGTCAACCTGTTCGCCCTCGTCAGCGTTGCCGTCGTCGCACCGCTCCTGATGGACCTGCTGCGCCTGCCGGTGCCGGACGCGGTGGCCATGATCCTGATCGGGATCGCGGTCGGCAGCTCCGGGCTGGGGTGGATCCGCCTCGACTCCACCGTCGAGCTGCTCGGCTCGCTCGGCCTGGCGTACCTGCTGTTCGTCGCGGGCATGGAGGTCCGGCTCGACGTGCTGCGCGGCAACGCGCTGGTCACCGGGCTGGTGGCCTTCGTTCTCTCGGTGGGCATCGCGGTCGGGCTTGCGGTCGCGCTGTACGCGACGGGGTTGATCATCAACGTCGGGGTGATCGTCGCGACGCTGCTGACGACCTCGCTCGGCATCGTCGTGGTGGTCCTCAAGGACACCGGCATGTTGAACACGCCGATGGGCCAGCTCACCCTGCTGGGCGGGTTGCTCGGCGACTTCACCTCGGTCGCGCTGATCTCGGTGATCGCGCCGGCCGACGGCGCCACGCTGGGCTCGACGTTGCGCGGCCTGGCGATCTTCTGTGTCGGCGATCCTCGGCTCGTTCGTCGCCGGCGTCGCGGTGTCGGCGATCAGCGACCGGGGCGAGCGGAACGGCGGCGGCGGCGAGACCCGCACCAAGGTGGAGGTCGTGGGGTTCGGCCTGCTGGTACCGATCTTCTTCGTCACGACAGGCGTGACGTTCGATCTTGGCGCGCTGGCCGACAGCGCTGCCGACCTCGTCCTGGTGCCGATCCTGCTGGTGGCGATGGTGGCCACCCGGGCGCTGCCGACGCTGCTGTTCGCCCGGATGCTCACCAAGCGTGAGGTGCTCGCCGCGGGGCTGTTGCTGTCCACCAAGCTGACCTTCGTCGTCGCCGTGGTGCAGGTGGCCGGCGCCGCCGGGCAGATCACACCGGCGACGGCGTCCGCCCTGATCACGGCCGCGATCATCACCGTGGTCACGCTGCCCACCGCGGCCACCTGGACCCTGCGCCGCCGGCCGGACCCGAAGCCGCAGGAGATCAGCCAGGCCTGACGACCCGCCAGCCACCTTCGGCGTCGGCCAGCAGGTGCTTGACCAGCAGCTCCGCGCTGGGGGTGAGCTCCTCGGCGGCGACGAGGTGCCACGGCCGGTCCATCGGGGTGCCCGGCACGGGTAGCTCGACGAGCCGGCCGTCGGCCACGTGCGCACTGACCGCCTCGCGCGACACGAGGGTCACGCCGAGGCCCGCCACCGCTCCCGCCACCACCGCGCCGGTCGAGCCGAACGTGAGCAGCGGCGGATCGTCCTCGAGGCCCTGCAGCAGCGCGAGGCACGTCGAGCGGGTGCCGGACCCGATCTCACGCAACAGCCAGGTGACCCGGCCGGGCGTGAAGTCGCCGGCCAGCTCGGGGACGCCGACCACGACCAGCGAGTTGGGTCGCACCGCCCGCACCCTGGCGGTCAGCTCGTCCGGCGGCCGCCCGGCGACTACGAGGTCGACCTCATGGTGCGCCAGCATCGGCCACACCACGTCCCGCGGCGCGACCTCCAACCGCAGCTGCATCAGCGGGTGCGTGGTCCGGAATGACGCCAGCAGATACGGCAGCACGTGCTCACCGGCGGTCGTGACCGACGCCAGCCGGACCAGCCCCTGTTCCGGCGCGGACTCGCCACGTGCGGCCGCCATCGCCTGGTCGTGCAGCCCGAGAATCGTGCGGGCGTAGTCGACGTAGCGCTCGCCGGCCGGCGTCAGCCGGACCCCTCGGCCGTCGCGCTCCAGCAGTGGGACGCCGACCTCGCGCACCAGCGCGGCGATCGCGGCGGACACCGAGGACTCGGTGACGAACAGCCGACGAGCGGCCGCCCGTACCGAGCCGGTGTCCGCGACCCCGACGAAGGCACGCAGCCGTGCGTTGGTCGTCACGGCCCGAACGGTGGATGAGATCCGGCGCGCTGTCCAGCATTGGACCGTCCGGGGACGGCGCTGTGACGAAAGCTCGCAGACTACGTCGCTTGACTCTGACGTTCGGATGAACTCCATCGGCCTGCGCATCGTCCGAACAGAGATCAGGAGTACGGTGCGTGATCACTGAGCTGGTGGCCACAACCGGGGCGGGTGAGGGCCTAGTGAGCCAGCTGTCCCGAGCGTCACACGACGCCTTCCGGCACAGGACGTTGTTCTACGGCACCTCGGGTGAGTTCCTTGCCGACTGCCTCGACTTCGTCCGCGGCGGGCTCACTGCCGGGGAGCCGGTGCTCGTGGCGGTGCCCGGACCGAACCTCGCGCCGATGCGCGCCCGGTTGGGCGAGTCCGGCAAGCGGGTCAGCTTCCTCGACATGTCGATCGCGGGCCGCAACCCGGGCAGGGTCATCTCCGGCGTGCTGCGGCCGTTCCTCGACGAGCACGCCGGGCGGCCGGTGCGGATCATCGCGGAGGCGACCTGGCCCGGCCGCACGGCGATGGAATATCCCGCGTGCATCCAGCACGAGGCGTTGGTCAACCTCTCGTTCACCGGGCAGAACGCCAGCCTGCTCTGCCCGTACAACGCGGTCGCCCTCGCTCCCAGCGTCCTGATGGACGCCGCCCGCACGCACCCGGTCATCGTGCAGGGCGGGCGGCCCGCCAACAGCGCGAGCTACGGCGACCCGATGCACGTGGCGCAGGACTACAACCGGCCGCTGCCCGAACCGCCCGTGGTTGGCGACACGATTCTGATCGACGCGGCAGCGACGCCACGCACCGTGCGGCGCTTCGTCCACGGTGCGGGGCGTAGCGCCGGCATGGAGGCCGGCCAGCTCGCCGACCTGCTGCTGGCGGTGGACGAGATCGTCATGAACACGATCGTGCACACCCACCGGCCGGGCATCCTGACGATCTGGCAGGAGGGCGACTGGGTCGCCTGCGAGGTGCAGGACAGCGGCCACATCCTCGACCCACTGGTCGGGCGTAGGCCGGCGACACCGTTCGACGTCCGACCGCGCGGCCTACGGCTTGTGCACGACGTCTGCGACCTGGTCCGGATGCACTCCGACGAGACCGGCACCACCATCCGCGTCTGGGTCCGGCTGCACGACGGCCCGCCGACGCCGCTTGGCCAGGTACAGGACCGCCAGGCCGAGCCAGGACGCCGCGACGATGCCGGTCATGAGCAGCTGGATCGTGAGCACGTGCTCCGGCGGGTAGATCACCCCCGTGAGGTAGGTGTCGATGAATCCGCGACCCAGGCCTTCTTCCCCGGCGTTGCGCCGCGCCCAGTCCTCCACCACGGTGAGCGGGCACTCAACGCCGACGGTGATGCTGAGTAGGCCCCACGTTGCCATCACGACGTGCGGCACGATCAGCCACCGCCGCCACCAGGCCAGGAAGCCGCCGAAGATGATGTACGTGAGCACCGTGAAGTGCACAAGCATGGTGGCCTCGGCGAGCACCCGATAACCCACGGCAGCCACCTCCCCGCTACGCCTTGAGCCTAACCGCGCAGCTCCGTTCAGCTCACCACCTCGAGCCGCCTCGCCACTCGTGCGGCAGAACATACGCTGGGAGCAAGAAAAGCCACACGAGTGGCAACCAACGCGCGGCGCGTCAGCTCGACCAGCCGTCGTCCACCGGGTGGTAGCCCAGCGTCGCCGCGGTCTGCGTGATCTCCAGGTGCGGGTACCGGTTAGCCGACACTGCGCTCGCGACCAGGTAGCCGCTGCCGGGCCACTCCACCGCGGCGCGGATCAAGCCGGCGCAGTCCCGCGGGCTGAGCCACTCCGCGACGCCCGGCAGCTGCCCGGCCGGGACTCGTGGCGGCTCGGTCTCGAAGTTCCCCAGCCGCAGGACGACTGCCGAGGTCGCCGACGTCTCGCTGATCCACGAGCCGACGGCCTCGGCCCACGCCTTGGTTGCGCCGTAGAGGTTCTTCGGCCGCGGCGCGTCGCCGGGCCGCACCTGGTAGCCGCGCGGGTAGGCCATGACCGCCTGCACGCTTCCGGCCAGCACCAGCCGGCGCACTCCGGCGTCGGCGGCCGCCCTGGCGACGTTGTAGCAGCCGATCACGTTCGCCGGCAGCAGCTCCTCCAGTTCGAGTCGGGCTCGGACACCGCCGCGAGGTGCACCACCGCGTCGGCGCCCTGGAACACCGCCCGGCACGCGTCGAGATCGGTGATGTCCAGGGGGGTCGACGCCTCGGCGTGCCTGCCGGTCGAGGTGATCGCCCAGGTGTCCGGCAGCAGTGGGACGATCTCGCCGGCGATCGTCCCGCGGCCGCCGGTGACGATCACCCGCCGCTGGTCCTGCTGCTGCCCGGTCACGCCACCGTCCGACTGTGAGCCGCCGGCCGGAGCGCACCGACGTAGACGCCGAGCAGCACCAGTGCGCCGCCGAGGACCAGCCCCCAACCGACAGCCTCGCTATCCAGCCAGGCCGACAGCAGCACGGTGACGAACGGGGCGAGCACGAAGATGTACGCGGCGCGGGACGCGCTCCACTGCTGCACCACCCGGAGGTAGAGCAGGAACACCAGCACCGAGCCGAGCACCACGAGGTAGCCGAGCGCAAGCCAGGTCGCGGCCAGCCGCGGCAAGGCCTGCCGCTCACCGGCCAGCAGCGACGCTGCGATCAGCACGGCGGCGCCGCTGGACATGCCGACGGCGTTCATCGTCACCGGGTGGACGCCGCGGAAGCGCCGGACCACCACTGCGGCAACCGCGAAGCACACCACGCTGCCCAGCGCCGCGATGAGTGACAGCGGTGGCAGCCCCGCCCCGAGCGGCGCCCGCGCCACCAGCGCTACGCCCGCCAGCGCCAGCAGCGTTCCAACCAGCGCCATCACCCGCAGCTGCTCTTGGCGCACCAGCACCGCGACCAGCAGCGTCGCCAGCGGCACGAGCGCGAGCAGGGTCTGGCCGATCCCGGCCTGCATCTCCAGGAGCGCGTAGTAGGCCAACGCGAACGCCCCGGCGAAGTTCAGCAACCCATAGAGCACCGCACCGCCGAGGTCGCGTCCGCGCGGCAACTCCAGCCGCATCGCCACCATCGCCGCGACGAGCAGCGCCGCCGCGATCCCGAACCGCAGCCCTGCTCCCCACAGGGGTGCCAGCTCGCGGTTGCTGAAGCGGATTCCGACGGCGTTCGCGCCGGCGAATACGGCGCTACCGACGAAGCTGAGCAGCGCCATCCGTTCCCCGGCCGGCGAGTGCGCGGGCTCAGCCGTCAAGGGCTCGCCGCGAAGCTCAGCAATGAGGCCCTGATCGCCGGCTCGTACCGGGAGTACGTGGAGGCCAGCGTGGTGCCGCTGATCACGTACGCGGTGGTGCCGTCTAACACGATCAGCCGCAGGTCACGCAGTTGCTCGGCGAGCTGGGCGGTCTGGGTGAACGTGCCACCGTAGAAGTAGGCGTCCAGGCCGGATGTGGTGCGCGCCGCCTCGTCGTCCACGACCTGGAAGTCCGGCAGCTGCCGGTTGATCTCCGACTTGAGGGACTGGACGACATCGTCGAGCGTGCCGCTCGCCGGCGGGCTGAGGATGTTGATGTTCGCGGCGAACGAGCCGGTCCCGATCGGGTCGGCCCGCGGGTTGCGGAAGATCACGTCTGCGCCGAGCGCGCCGCTGCGGTCCACGTTCCAGCCCCGTGGTGCGCGGATCGTGAACCCGGAGCCGGCGAACGGCTGCGACTCCAGCAGCCCCGACGGCGCTGCGCTTGTCGTCGTAGTGGTGCTCGCGGGGCCGGCGCCAGGTTGGGCGGTGCCCTGAATCTGGCTGGAGCAGGCGACAGTCAGTAACCCGACCGCCAGGGCGGCTCCTGCCGCGGTGAGGCGGCGCGCACTCCGTCGTCGCATGGCGCTCCTCTTCGAGTCCGGTGCCCACCTCGCTGCGGTGACAGCAGCCTCGCGGCAGACCGGGGTGATTGGCAAGCGCGTCCGCCTTGTGGCATGGGGCCGGTTCGGGCCGTACGCCGTCTGAGCCTCCCCGAGGCCGCTACGTGGCGGCGGCCTCCTTGGCGCGGAGGTCCTTGCGCAGGAGCTGTGCTCCTGACCGCGGCGCCATCGCTGACCTGGGGCGATATCGACGGCCGCAGACGCTCCGTGGTAACCCGTTCCGTACCGGTCCCGCAAAGCGCGAATCCCCAGCCGGCCTCTCCCTTGCACGGGCTGGTCGAGGTGGTGATC
>JACDBJ010000059.1 GCA_013695005.1 Pseudonocardiales bacterium | reverse complement strand
GGCTGGCTGCGCTCCGCGGCCGCCAATGGCTGGCTCGCGCCGGGCGCGCTCGTCGTGTTGGAACGCCCGACCCGGGCCGGCGAGTTCGGCTGGCCAGATCCGCTGCGCCGGCTGCATGAGCGTCGTTACGGAGACACGCTGCTGCACCTGGGCTACCTTGCGGAGCCATGAGCAACCGATGAGGCGCGCGGTCTGCCCCGGATCCTTCGATCCGGTCACCAACGGTCATCTCGACATCATCGAGCGGGCGGCGGGCCTGTTCGACGAGGTCGTGGTCGCAGTGCTGATCAACAAGAGCAAGCACGGCCTGTTCAGTGCCGAGGAGCGGATGGACATGCTCCGCGAGGTCACCGTGGTCATGCCCAACGTCAAGATCGACTCCTTCCAAGGCCTGCTCGTCGACTACTGCAAGGCGCACGAGGTGCGGGCCATCGTGAAGGGCCTGCGCGCGGTCACGGACTTCGACTACGAGCTGCAGATGGCCCAGATGAACCAGCAGCTGGCCGGCGTCGACACCCTGTTCATGCCGACCAACCCGCTCTACAGCTTCCTGTCCAGCTCGCTGGTCAAGGAGGTGGCGACCTTCGGCGGCGACGTCGGCCACCTGATCCCCGAGACGGTGCACCGCCGGCTGATCCAGCGCATCGCCGAGCAGGCCTGACCGGACACGCGGTAGTCGGTGTGAATGCGCCGATTTCACGGGTCCGCGCGGCACACTGCTACACGTGTACCGGGTGTTCGAATCACTTGACGCGCTGGTCACGGTGGTCGAGGAAGCCCGCGGCCTGCCGATGACCTCTACCTGCGTCGTGCCGCGCGGTGATCTGCTCGAACTGCTGGACGACCTCCGCGAGGCGTTGCCCACCGAGCTGGACGACGCGCAGGACGTGCTGGACCGCAGGGACAACCTGGTCGGTGAGGCGGAGCAGCGTGCCGAGGAGACGGCGGCGGCCACCGCGGCGGAGGCCGAGCGGGTGCTCGCCGAAGCGCGCGAGCAGGCCGAGCAACTGCTCGCCGAGGCCCGGCACGAGGCCGACCGGGCCGTCGCTGACGGGCGCCGTGAGTACACCGAGTTGGTGGACCGCGCTCAGGTCGAGTCCGAGCGGCTCGCCGAGGCCGGCCGGGTAGCGCACGAACGATCGGTGGCCGAGGGCCGCGCGGAGCAGGCCCAGCTGGTGTCCGAGACCGAGATCGTGCGCGCCGCACGCGTGGAAGCGGCCGGGATCGTGGACACCGCGACGTCGGAATCTGCCAGGGTGCGCACCGAGTGCGACGCCTACGTGGACCGCAAACTGGGAGAGTTCGAGGACGTTCTCGGCAAGGCGCTGCGCACGGTCAACCGGGGGCGCAGTCAGCTGTGGCGAACCAGCCCGGCCACAGCCGCGTCCGGCACCGGGATGGATCTGATCGATTAGCCGTGTGTGATCGGCCGATTGCAGCAGCATTAGGTACCCTGCGGCCGTGGCAAGACCCCGCGAGGACGACCCCGACAACTGGTGGAACCGGTACAACCACCGCTTTCGCCCACCGTCGGCCGGAGAGCCCGCCCTAGCCGGTGCGGGCGACCGGTCGAGCCCCATGCCGTCGAGCGCTACGAGGCAGCCGGCGACCCCTGCGCAACCGATGGCCGTCTCGATGAGCGTGACGGCGGCCTCCGGCGCCCGGCCCAACGTCCAGATCAGCGACGAGACGATCGTGCGGCGCAAGCCGGAACACCCGGTCGGCGGCTGGCGGCGAGCGGTGTACACCGTGAGCGGTGGGCTGCTGAATCCCGGTGTCGGCGCCGCGGAGCTGGCGCGGCGCGCGCTGGTGCACCGCATCCGTAGCCCGCTGTCCGGCTCGCACCAGATCGCCGTCAGCTCGATCAAGGGCGGCGTGGGCAAGACGACCGTGTCCGCCTGCCTCGGGCTGGTGCTCGCCGAGATGCGCGGCGACCGGGCGGTGGCGTTGGACGCCAACCCCGACGCCGGCACGCTCGCCGACCGGCTCACCGGCGAGGTCGACGTCACGGTCCGCCAGATGCTGAACGACATCGCCACCATCCGCTCCTGGTCCGACGTGGCGCGATACACCAGCCTCGCCGGCCGGCTGCAGGTGCTGGCCTCCGAACAGGACCCGGCGTCCAGCGACGCGTTCAACCGGGTGGAGTACGAGCAGGTCTGCGCCGTCCTCCGACGGTTCTTCAACATCATCATCACCGACTCGGGCACCGGGCTGGTGCACTCCGCGATGGAGGGCACGCTCGCCCTCGCGGACAGCCTGGTGATCATCGGCGCGCCTACCGTGGACGGGGCGAGCCGGGCCAGCAAGACGCTGGACTGGCTGCTGGCCCACGGTCACCGCGACCTGGTCGCCAACGGCGTCGTGGTGCTCAGCTACGACCGGGTCAGCCGCGACGTCGACCGCGATCGGGTACGCGAGCACTTCGCGGCCCGCTGCCGCGGCGTGGCCGAGATGCCGCACGACCCACACCTGGCCACCGGCGGTCGCATCGACCTCGACAAGCTGCGACCGGCCACCCGGCAGGCGTTCATGGAGATCGCCGCCCTGCTGGCCGACCGGTTCGAGTTCTCGCCGATGACCGCGGACGAACCAGCTCGCGCGCCGGCTCAGCCGGCCGCACAGCCGGCCCGATGACCGGTCCGCTGTTCGCCAACCGCGACGAGGGCGCTCGTCGCGACAACGGCCCGAGCGCCTCCGAGCTGACCGAGGACTCGATGGTCCGCCATCGCGGCGACCGGCCGGGCCGAGGCTGGCGGCGTGCCGTCTACGTCGGGTCGGCCCATCTGATCAACCCCGGGCCGAGCCCTCAGGAGCGCGCGCGGCAGGACTGGCTGCGACGGGTCCGCCGCCCGTTACCCGGCTTCCACCAGATCGGGGTCACCTCGATCAAGGGCGGGGTGGGTAAGACGACCGTGTCGGCCTGCCTGGGGCTGGTGATGGCCGAGAACCGCGGGGACCGCGTCATCGTGCTGGACGCCAACCCCGACGCCGGCACGCTCGCCGACCGGCTCACCGGCGAGAGCTCGGTGACCGTCCGCGACCTGCTCAACAACCTCAATAACACCCGCTCGCTGACGGATGTCGCGTATTTCACCAGCCTCGTCGGCAGGCTGCAGGTGCTCGCGTCGGAGCAGGACCCGGCGATGAGCGAGGCGTTCAGCCGCGACGAGTACGAGCGGGTCTGCCAGGTGCTCACCCGCTTCTACAACGTGCTGATCACCGACTCGGGCACCGGGCTGGTGCACTCCGCGATGGAGGGCACGCTCGCGCTGGCGCACAGCCTGGTCATCGTCGGCGCGCCGACCGTCGACGGAGCCAGCCGGGCGAGCAAGACGCTGGACTGGCTGCGCGCGCACGGCCACGAGAACCGGGCCGCCCGCGCGATCGTCGTGCTGTCCTGCGACCGGTCCAGCTCGGAGATCGACCGGGACCGGCTGCTGGAGCACTTCGCGATGCGCTGCCGCGCCGTGGTGCAGGTGCCGCACGACCCGCACCTGGCCACCGGTGGCCGGATCAACCTGCACGCCCTGCAGGAGCCCACCCAGGACACGTTCCTGGAGATCGCGGCGTATCTGGCCGACGACTTCGACCCGACGCCGCCTAACATGGACCGCAGGGCCTACGGGGGATACCCAACAGGACCTCCAGCGGGACATCCAGGGGGACCTCCGATGGCGCCCCAAGGGGGTCCGCCCATGGGCCGCCCGCCGCCCGCTCCCGCGACGCCTCCCTACGGCTCGCCCCCTCCGCAGGGTCGGCCTGGTCCGCCGCTGGCGCGGCCACCGATCCCTCCGCCTCCGACACCACCCCCCATGCCATGGCCAAATCGCCCCAGTCCGCCACCGCCCGGCCCGATCCGGCCAACCCCTTGGTGATCGACACCCGGGATCTTCGGCGACAGCCCGGAACCATGCGCAGCTACGAGCGCACCGTCCCCGCGCCGGAGACCATCGGCCTCGACGTCGTGCACGTCCCGGCCGGGGAACCCGTCGAGCTTGACCTGCGGCTGGAATCCGTCGCCGAGGGCGTGTACCTGTCCGGGACCGCGTCGGCGACGGTCGTCGGCGAGTGCTCCCGGTGCCTGGACCCGACGTCCGACGAGCTCACCGTGGAGGTCGCCGAACTGTTCGCCTACCCGGACAGCGTGACCGAGGCCTCGACCGACGAGGACGAGGTCAGCAGGCTGGTGAACGGCCTCGTGGACACCGAGCCGACCGTGCGCGACGCGATCGTGCTAGCGCTGCCGCTGGCCCCGCTGTGCCGCGAGGACTGCCCCGGCCTGTGCGTCGAGTGCGGTGGGCGCCGGGCCGAGCTCGGTCCCGATCACAAACATGACACAATGGATCCCAGATGGGCTGCCCTTCATGGGCGGTTAGGCCCTGACCATTAGGGCGGACCGCTGAGGTCCCCGAGCACTACGAAGCTGGAGATGTCCCGTGGCCGTACCCAAGCGCCGGATGTCGCGGTCCAACACGCGCTCACGTCGGGCGCAGTGGAAGGCGACCGCGCCGACCCTCGCCCCGTGCAGCAACCGTGCCTGCCGGGCGCTCAAGCCCCCGCACGTCGCCTGCCCGACCTGCGGGACCTACGACGGCCGCCCGGTCGTCGAGCCCGCCTGACCCTCGCGGTCGGCGCTTGCGCTCCCCGGAGCACGCAGCCCTGCTTGAAGGGCTCGGCGTCGAGCTGGACGCCGAGCTGCTCATCCTTGCCCTGACGCACCGTTCCTACGCCTACGAGAACGGTGGGCTGCCCACCAACGAGCGGCTGGAGTTCCTCGGCGACGCAGTGCTCGACGTCATCGTCACCGAGCAGCTCTACCGGACCCATCCGGACCTGCCCGAGGGCCAGCTCGCGAAGCTGCGGGCGAGCGTGGTGAACATGCACGCCCTCGCCGGGGTCGCCCGCGCGCTCGGCGAGACCGGGCTCGGCGCGTACCTGTACCTGGGCCGGGGCGAGGAGCTCACCGGCGGGCGGGGCAAGGCGAGCATCCTGGCCGACGCGACCGAGGCGTTGATCGGTGCGGTCTACCTGGAGCACGGCCTGGAGCCGACGCGGGCGCTGGTGGAGCGGCTGTTCTCCGGCCTGCTGGACGCCGCCCCGCTGCTGGGTGCCGGGCTGGACTGGAAGACGAGCCTGCAGGAGCTGACCGCCGCCGGGGGACTCGGTACCCCTGAGTACCGGATCACCGAGGACGGACCTGATCACCTGAAGGTGTTCACCGCGACCGCAGTCGTCGACGGCGACGAGCTGGGCAGCGGCGACGGGCGGACCAAGAAGGAAGCCGAGCAGCGTGCTGCGGCCCTCGCCTGGCAGGCGCTGACCGAGCGCAGTGCCGCGGAGGCCCCGTCCGACGGTGCCTGAGCTCCCCGAGGTCGAGGTCGTCCGGCGCGGGCTCGCCGACCACGTGCAGGGCCGCCGCGTCGTGCGGGTCGACGTGTTCCACCCGCGATCGGTGCGCAGACACGTCGCGGGCGATCTCGACTTCGCCGGCCGCTTGGTGGGTCACACCGTGGGTGGCGTGCGCCGGCGGGGCAAGTACCTGTGGCTGGAGCTGGACGACGCTGCCCCCGGGTCTGACGCGCTGCTCGGCCACCTCGGCATGAGCGGCCAGCTGCTGTTGCAGGACGAGTCGGCGCCCGACCCGGTGCACCTGCGGGTGCGGGTGGTGTTCGCCGACGGCGGCCCTGAGCTGCGGTTCGTCGACCAGCGGACGTTCGGTGGGCTGAGCGTGGACGAGCTCGTCGGCGCCGACGCCGCCGACTCTGGCGAGACCGTGCCGCGCGCGGTCGCACACATCGCCCGCGACCCGCTCGACCCGGCGTTCGACGTCGAGGCCACCGTCTCGGCGATGCGCCGCAAGCGCACCGGCCTCAAGCGGGCGCTGCTGGACCAGACGCTCGTGTCGGGGATCGGCAACATCTACGCCGACGAGGCGCTGTGGCGGGCCCGGCTGCACGGGGCCCGGCCGACGGCC
>JACDBJ010000030.1 GCA_013695005.1 Pseudonocardiales bacterium | reverse complement strand
ACCTCACCCTGTGCTTCCACGGCGACGCCGACCCGGGCATGCTCGCCCGGCAGCTGGAGCAGCGCGCCGCCGGCTGCGTCGCCCCCCGCCTGCGGCTGGCCGGCGCCGGGTTCCTGCCGAGGGTTGCCTTCGCCAGGGTGTTCGGCACCGAACCCGCCGACGACGCCGCGCTCGGGGGGCTGGTCGCCGCGGCCGGCGGAAACCCCGCCGGCTTCCTGCCGCACGTGACGGTGGCCAGGGCGCGGCGCGGGCGCGCCTGGCCGACCAGCACCGGGCCGTTGCACCGCCATCGCGGCCCGTGGTGGCAGCCGGGCGAGGTCCACCTGGTGTCCAGCGAGCAGGCCCCCGGCCCGGTCCGCTACCGCGTCCAGCACCGGGTGCCGCTGCTCACGGCCGCGCCCGGCCGGTCCGCGTCCGCCGCCGGCTGGTAACCTTTCGTGTTGGGTGTGGCTGCGGTCCGTGGCGGCCAGCACCGTCTCATCCCGCTGAGGCGGGACCACACGGCACACATGATCTGATCAAGGAGCACCTCGTAGTGGCCCTCAACGCCGCCCAGAAGAAGACGATCCTCACCGACTACGGCGTCCACGACGCCGACACCGGTTCCCCGGAGGCTCAGGTCGCACTGTTGACCAAGCGCATCAGTGACCTCACCGAGCACCTCAAGCAGCACAAGCACGACCACCACTCGCGTCGTGGCTTGCTGTTGATGGTCGGCCGGCGCCGCCGGCTGCTGAAGTACCTGGCCAAGGTCGACGTCGCGCGCTACCGCTCGCTCATCGAGCGGCTGGGCCTGCGTCGCTGACCACGCCCTAGAAACGTGCCGGCCCAGAAACCGCCGGCCCCAAGAACTGAAGACCGCGCCACCGCGACGTATCGCCGGTCCTCGGTAGTGGCCTCCGGGTCCAGCGCCGCAACCGCGGCGGACACCGGAGGCTTCGATCGAAGACCGGCTCAGCACTCCCGCCGTGGCGGCGACACAGGTCGCTGACAAAGAGGAGTACGCGTACTTATGTCTGTGCACGAAACCACGGCCGTTATCGACAACGGCACGTTCGGCACCCGCACCATCCGATTCGAGACCGGACGCCTGGCCCGCCAGGCCGCCGGCTCGGTGGTGGCCTATCTCGACGAGGACACCATGCTGCTGTCGGCGACGAAGGCCAGCAAGCACCCCAAGGAGCAGTTCGACTTCTTTCCGCTCACCGTCGACGTCGAGGAGCGGATGTATGCCGCGGGCCGGATTCCCGGCTCGTTCTTCCGCCGCGAGGGTCGGCCGAGCACCGATGCGATCCTGACCTGCCGGCTGATCGACCGGCCGCTGCGCCCGTCCTTCGTGGACGGCCTGCGTAACGAGATCCAGGTCGTCATCACGGTGATGAGCCTCGATCCCAAAGACCCCTACGACGTGCTCGCGATCAACGCCGCGTCGGCGTCGACCCAGATCTCGGGCCTGCCGTTCAGCGGCCCGATCGGTGGCGTCCGGATGGCCTTGATTGACGGCACCTGGGTCGCCTTCCCGACCTACGAGCAGCTCGAGACCGCGGTGTTCGACATGGTCGTCGCCGGTCGCGTCGTCGACACCTCCAGCGGTGAGGTCGCGATCATGATGGTGGAGGCCGAGGCCACCACCCGCACGATCGAGCTGGTCGCCGGCGGTGCCCAGGCGCCGACCGAGGAGGTCGTGGCCCAGGGCCTCGAGGCGGCCAAGCCGTTCATCCAGGTGCTGTGCGCCGCACAGCAGGAGCTCGCCGATGTGGCCGCGAAGCCGACCGGCGAGTTCCCGACCTACCCGGCCTACCAGCCCGACGCCCTCGAAGCCGTCAGCCGCGTCGTGACCGACGAGCTGGCTGCCGCGCTCACCATCGCCGACAAGCAGGAGCGCGAGGCCAAGACCGACGAGATCAAGGCCGCCGTGCTGGACCGGCTCGCCGGCGACTTCGAGGGCCGCGAGAAGGAGATCGGCGGCGCGTTCCGCGCGCTGACCAAGAAGCTCGTGCGTCAGCGCATCCTGCGCGATCACGTCCGCATGGACGGCCGGGGCATGACGGACATCCGGCCGCTGTCGGCCGAGGTCGAGGTCATCCCGCGGGCGCACGGCTCTGCGCTGTTCGAGCGCGGCGAGACGCAGATCCTCGGCGTCACCACGCTGAACATGCTGCGCATGGAGCAGCAGATCGACTCGCTCGGGCCGGAGACGCACAAGCGCTACCTGCACCACTACAACTTCCCGCCGTACTCGACCGGCGAGACCGGTCGGGTGGGCTCGCCGAAGCGTCGCGAGATCGGCCACGGTGCGCTCGCCGAGCGGGCGCTGATGCCGGTGCTGCCCAGCCGCGAGGAGTTCCCGTACGCGATCCGCCAGGTGTCCGAGGCGCTGGGTTCCAACGGGTCGACGTCGATGGGCTCGGTGTGCGCCGCGACGATGTCGCTGCTCAACGCCGGGGTGCCGCTGCGCGCGCCGGTCGCGGGCATTGCGATGGGTCTGGTGAGCGACGTGGTCGACGGCAAGACCGAGTACGTCGCGCTGACCGACATCCTCGGCGCGGAGGACGCATACGGCGACATGGACTTCAAGGTCGCCGGGACGAAGGACTTCGTGACCGCGCTGCAGCTGGACACCAAGCTCGACGGCATTCCGTCCGACGTGCTCGGCGGCGCGCTGCAGCAGGCGCGTGACGCCCGGCTGGCCATCCTCGACGTGATCAACGAGGCGATCGACGAGCCGGACGAGATGAGCGAGTTCGCCCCGCGGATCATCACTATCAAGATCCCGGTGGACAAGATCGGCGAGGTGATCGGGCCGAAGGGCAAGATGATCAACTCGATCACCGAGGAGACCGGCGCCGACATCACCATCGAGGACGACGGCACGATCTACGTCGGCGGCACCGACGGGCTGTCCGCGCAGGCGGCCGTCGACAAGATCACGATGATCGCCAACCCGACGCTGCCCAAGGTCGGCGAGCGGTTCCTCGGCACGGTGGTCAAGACCGCCGCGTTCGGGGCGTTCGTCTCCCTGGTGCCCGGCAAGGACGGCCTCGTGCACATCTCCAAGCTGGGTAACGGCAAGCGGATCGGCAAGGTCGAGGACGTCGTGAACGTCGGCGACAAGCTCCGCGTGGAGATCGCCGACATCGACGCCAGGGGCAAGGTCAGCCTGGTGCCGGTCTTCGACGACACAGCCGACGCTTCCGCTGAGGCGCCGGCGCAGGAGCCCGAGCCGAGCAACGCGAGTTGACGCTCAGCTCCGATTGGCAAGCTGCACCGCAGGCGGTACAGCGCACGGTCGTCCCAGGTGGGCTGCGAGTGCTCACCGAGACGATGCCGTCCGTGCGCTCCGCCTCGGTCGGGGTGTGGATCGGCGTGGGCTCGCGCGACGAGGGCCCCGACGAGATCGGCGCCGCGCACTACCTCGAACACCTGCTGTTCAAGGGCACCGCGCGGCGCACGGCCGCCCAGATCGCCGAGGAGATCGACGCCGTCGGCGGCGAGCTGAACGCTTTCACCGCCAAGGAGCACACCTGCTTCTACGCGCACGTGCT
Organism: Pseudonocardiales bacterium; assembly: GCA_013695005.1. GTDB lineage: Bacteria > Actinomycetota > Actinomycetes > Mycobacteriales > Pseudonocardiaceae > Pseudonocardia. The sequence goes on along the minus strand of JACDBJ010000030.1, from coordinate 3,966 downwards.
CGACACCGACCTCGCGCTGGCCGTCGACCTGCTGGCCGACGTCGTCACCGCCGCCACACTGGCGCCGGCCGACGTCGAGCTGGAGCGGGGCGTGGTGCTCGAAGAGATCGCCATGCGCGACGACGATCCAGAGGACCTGGTCGGCGAGGTGTTCGACGCCGCGATGTTCGGCGAGCACCCGCTGGCCCGGCCGGTGCTGGGCACCGAGCAGTCCATCCGGGGGATCACCCGGGAGGCGCTGCACGGATTCTGGCGCGGTGGTTACACCACGCCGCGCGTCGTGGTGGCCGCCGCGGGCAACATCGAGCACGACCGGGTGGTGGAGCTGGTCGACGCGGCGTTCGGTGCCGCTGCGGCCGGCACCGGCCACGCCGAGCCGAGCCCGCCGCGAGCCGGCCGCGCACGGCTCACCGGCACCCAACCGCTGACGCTTGTCAGCGAGGACAGCGAGCAGGTCCACCTGCTCCTCGGCGCGCTCGCGCCCAACCGACGCGACGACCGGCGCACCGCGCTGGGCGTGCTCAACACCGCGCTGGGCGGCGGGATCAGCTCCCGGCTGTTCCAGCAGGTCCGTGAGCAGCGCGGGCTGGCCTACTCGGTGTACTCCTCGTGGACCGGCTACTCCGACACCGGCAGCCTGAGCGTCTATGCCGGCTGCCAGCCGAAGCGGCTCGGCGCGGTGGTCACCGTGGTGCGCGACGTGCTCACCGCCGTCGCCGGCGGCGGGCTCACCGCCGCCGAGCTGGCACGGGCCAAGGGCTCGATGCGTGGCGGGCTGGTGCTCGGCCTGGAGGACACCGCCTCGCGGATGGGCCGCCTCGGCAGGGCCGAGCTGGAACGCGGCCGGCAGCGGTCGATGGCCGAGAGCCTCGAGCTCATCGACGCGGTCACCAGCGACGATGTCGCGGCGCTGGCCGCCGAGGTACTCACCGGCCCGCTGACCGCGGCCGTCGTCGGCCCGTACAAGCACACCGACGACCTCCCCGCCGAGCTGCGTGAGCTCGTCTCGGACCACCGAACGAACGGCACTTTCGGGCAATAGGGCCGCCCAAGAGTTCCGTTCGTTCCGCGGCGGGCGACCATCCGGCGGCCGCTAGCCCCGCTAGGCTTCGCGGACCTGAGCGTCCATACCCGGAGGTGCGGATCGTGACCGAGGCCGAGCCGACCCGGGTGGCCGTACTGGGCGCGCGGGGACGGATGGGTGCCGAGGTCTGCCGTGCGGTGGACGCCGCCGAGGATCTCGACCTGGTCGCGATGGTCGACATCGGCGACTGGCTGTTCAACGTCGCCGACGCGGGTGCCCAGGTGGTGGTTGACTTCACCCGGCCTGACGTCGTCATGGACAACATCCGGTTCTGCGTGGACAACGGCATCCACTGCGTCGTCGGCACCAGCGGCTTCGACGACGAGAAGCTGGAGACCGTCGCCGGCTGGCTGGAGCAGCGGCCCGAGCTGGGCGTGCTGATCGTGCCCAACTTCGCCGTCGGGGCTGTGCTCTCGATGCACTTCGCGCAGATCGCGGCGCGGTTCTTCGACTCCGCCGAGGTCATCGAGCTGCACCACGCCGGCAAGATCGACGCGCCGTCGGGCACCGCCACGCGCACCGCCGAGCTGCTCGCGGCTGCCAGGGCCAAGGCCGGCGCCGGCGACATCCCGGACGCCACGACCCAGGAGCTGCCCAGCGTGCGGGGCGGGCTGGTCGACGGCATCCGGGTGCACTCGGTGCGGCTGCCGGGCCTCGTGGCGCACCAGGAGGTCATCTTCGGCGTCGAGGGGGAGACGCTGACCCTCCGCCACGACTCACTGAGCCGCTCGTCGTTCATGCCCGGGGTGCTGCTGGCCCTGCGTGAGGTCGGCCGGCGTCCCGGCCTGACCGTCGGCCTCGAACCGTTGCTCGGCCTCGACCAGTAGAAGCCTCCGTTCGCGCAGCGTGACCGGCGAACAACCCCGCTACGCTCAGCTGGTGTTCGACACAGGGGTCGGGAACCTAGCTAGCTCAGGCGCCGTTCGCGGACGCCGAGGTCGCCCGCTGACCGCTCGATCGAGCGGCACCGGCAGATTGTGCGTTTCCTGGCGGCCAGAAACGGCTAACCCTCACGCATGGCCGCAAAGTTAACGTTGGGGCGCGGCAAATGAAGGCCGGCAATGGTGTTCACCAAGCCAAACGCCTCCAAGTCCTGATCCCGGCTGACGCCGCCCAGCTCGCCAACCTGCGTCAGGTGCAACGCGAGTGGGCTACGCGGATGGGCCTGGACGACCAAACCCAGGAGATCCTGCTGCTCGCGGTGCAGGAAGCTGCCGCCAACGCGGTGGAGCACGCCTACTGGTCATCGCGGCAGGCCGGCATCGTCGAGATCTCCTTCTGGCTCGATTCCGACGCCGTCAACGTGAAGGTCGTTGACAGCGGAGCGTGGCGCCCGCCTAAGACTGACTCACCCTTGCGGGGCCACGGCCTGACGATGATGCGCAGCTTGATCGATTTCGTCAGCATCGACCCCGGCCCGGATGGTACGACCGTCTTCCTGCGGCACAGCCTGTAGGTAGCTCGCGTCGAGCACAGGCTCGCACCCTCGCGCGCGCCCGGCCGGCCTCCTTACGATCCGTTGGTGGCAGGACTGCAGGTTCGGCTGAACACCGCGCGTGTGACCCTGCGTAACCGCGAGCTTGCCAAGCTGCAGGTCAGCTGGGGTGTGTGGACCACCGGCGAGTGGGGCAGCCTGATAGCGCTGTCCGTGGTCGCCTTCGAGCTGGGCGGCGCACCGGCGGTCGGCCTGGTCGGCGTGGTGCGGCTACTGCCAGCCGCGGCGCTGGGGCCACTCGCCTCGATCGTGACGGATCGACGATCCCGACCAGGGGTGCTCGGGGCCACCCACGCCGGCTGGGCAGTCGTCTCGCTGGCGCTGTGCGGGCTCGTCCTGGCCGGTGCCCCGCTCGCTGTCCTGCTCGTGGGCCTGGGGATCGGCTCCGCGGCGGGTGCGGTGTTCAAGCCCGGGATCAGCGCCCTGCTGCCACAGCTCGTGCGGAGTCCGTCGGAGCTCGTCGCGGCCAACGCCGTGTCCAGCCTGGTCGAGGCCGCAGGCATCGTCGCCGGGCCGGCGCTGGCCGGCTTGCTGCTCGCGGTCTTCCCGCCGGCTGTGACGTTCGTCGCGCTGGCCGTGCTGTTCGCCGTCGGTGCCGCTGCCTCGGCCGCGATCCGTACGAACTACCAGCCCGCCCGCTCTCCATCGGTCAGCGGGCTGCTGTTGCTCGCCGAACCGTTACGAGGCTTTCCCGCGCTGCTCGTGAACGCCGCGACGCGGGTGGTCGTCGCGCTGTTCGTCGTCCAACTGGTCATGCGCGGGTTGCTCAACGTCGTCCTGGTGGTGCTGGCGCTCGCCGAGGGCGGCGAGGGAGCGGCCGGCGCGCTGTTCGCGGCCATGGGTGCCGGCGGCTTGGTCGGCGCGCTGATCACCCTCGGTGTCGGCGGGAGCTCCCGCAGCGCCCGCTGGTTCGCGTTCGGCGCGGTCTTGTGGGGCGCGCCGGTGATCGTGATCGCGGTGTGGCCGGAGCTGCCGGTGGCGTTCGTGGCACTGGCCGCGCTGGGGCTGGGCAACGCCGTGATGGACGTGTACGGGTTCACGCTGCTGCACCGGTTGCTGCCCGACCACCTCGCGGGGCGCGCCTTCGGAGCGTTCTGGAGCTGCGCCGCTGCCGCGGTCGCCGCCGGGTCGGCGCTGGCGCCGCTGCTCATCGAGGCCGTCGGGCTGCGGTGGGCGATGGGCCTGTCCGGGGCGGTGCTCGCGCTGCTCCCGCTGCTGCTGTGGCGTCCGCTTCGGACCATCGACGAGCAGACGAGCGCCGCGGCGGGGACGCTCAGCCCGGCAGCCAGTCACGCAGCCGCAGCTCCAGCGACCCGGCCAGCCGCAGCTCCCGCAGCTCGCGCTCGCCCGCGTCCAGTACCCGCACGGCGCCGTCGGGCTCCCAGCC